>NZ_CAWMRY010000048.1:0-30563 GCF_963870295.1 Aeromonas sp. ANP5
ACACTCAAGGGGTATCAGTCTTTCTTGGCCAGCAGGAACTGCACCAGCTTGTTGAACTGCTCTTGAGAGGTGATGGATTCAATCTTCACCATGTACTTGCCGTTCACCAGGAAGGCCGGTACACCGCGAATGTTGTAGCTCTCGGTGTTGCGATCGAACTGGGAGACCATACCGGAGACGGCGAAGCTGTCGACGGCACCGTCGAACTCTTCAGCCGGTACGCCGTTATCCACGAAGATCTTCTTCACATCGTCACGGCTCATCGGCGGCTGACGCTGGGTGTGGATCTTGGTAAAGATGGCCGGAGTCAGCTTGGCTTCGGCATTGAGCAGGCTGGCAACGGCATAGGCGCGCTGCATCTCGGGGCCCATCTCGCGGCCGAGGAAGGCAACCGGGTTCTTCTTGAGGGGCACACCCTCTGGCAACCCGGCCTTCAACTGTTCAACGATCGGTTCGAAGGTAGCGCAGTGCGGGCAGTAGTAGGAGAAAAACTCCATCACTTCCGGCTGGGCACTGCCAGTCTGTTTGACCACATCGTAGTTGACGCCTTCCTTGAACTCGGGGGCGGCGTGAACCATGGGGATCATCAGCATGGCAGCAAGGAAAAATAGAACTTTTTTCATGATGTTTCCTGTTAAGGGATCACTGTGAGGCACGCCCGGCGAACCGAAGCAGTGCCAAGCCTATTGTTTCGCCATGCTGACGTCAATGGTCAGGGCCGGAGATCGAGTCCCCCTTGCCGCACAAGATCCCTTCTATTTCACCAGTTTGGCATCAGGCTCAACGGTGGCGCCTTGAGTGCCTCCAGCTGATCGTGCAGTGTCGCTATCTGTTGACGCCAGTAGTGATCGGTATTGAACCAGGGGAAGTGACGGGGGAAGGCGGGATCTTCCCAGCGCCGTGCCAGCCACGCCATGTAGTGAACGATGCGCATCGCCCGCAGCGGCTCGATCAGCGCCAACTCCCGAGAGTCGAACTCCATAAACTCCTCGTAGCCCGCCAGCAGGGTGTCGAGCTGGATCTGCTGCTCGTGGCGCTCGCCGCTCAGCAGCATCCAGAGATCCTGAATCGCGGGGCCGGTGCGGCAATCATCGAGGTCGACAAACATGGGGCCATCGCGCCACAGGATGTTGCCCGGGTGGCAATCGCCATGCAGGGAGATCTGCGCCACATCCAGGGTCATGGCATCGCTGACATGTTTAATCAGCTCGTCCAGCACCCCGAAGAATTGCTTCGCCAGCCCGCTTGGCAGCCACTCGCCAGACGCCAGCAGCTGACGCGGTTCGTGCAGCATGCTCTCCACATCGAGCCGCACCCGATGATGAAACGGCTTGCTGGCGCCGATCTGATGAATGCGACCGAGGAAACGCCCCACCCACTCAAGCTGGTCGAGATTATCCACCTCGAACTGGCGGCCACCGACGCTCTGCCAGATGGCAAAGGGGTAGCCCTCGTGCTCCAGCAGGGTCTCGCCCTCGAAGGCGAGCGGTGCGGCGACCGGGATCTCCGCCTCTGCAAGGCGGGTGGCAAACTCGTGCTCCTCGAGGATCTGGGCCCGGCTCCAGCGGCCGGGACGGTAGAACTTCACCACATAGCGGCGACGATCCTCATCCTGAAACTGGTAGACCCGGTTTTCGTAGCTGTTGAGCTCGATAAGGCCGGAGTCGAGCCGCAGGCCACTGAGATCGAGCGCATCCATGATGAGGTCGGGATTGAGATCGGAATAGTTGAAACGCATGTCATCCACCATAAGAAAGGGGCGCCGTTGCGCCCCATTCTATCACTACTGCCCGCCATTGCCGTGCATGGCGGTAGGCCAGACCGTTACAACCGGCTGATAAACTTGCTGCCCTGGCGCAGGTTGCCCTTGCTGTCATCGGGCGCCGCCCCCTCCCGTTTCAGCACGAACTGGATATCCAGCGCCGGCCGTTTCAGGTTGTAGGGATCGACCGCCAGACTGACCGGCAGGGTGTAGATCTCGCCCGCCTTCAGGGTCACTTCACGGGGGCCGAACCACTGATACTCGGGCAAGCCCTCAACATCCAGCTGGTAGGTCTGGGACTGCAGGGTCTTGTTGAGGATCTTGAGGGTGTAGGTGTTCTCGATAAGCCCCTCGCTGTTTTCGCGGAACAGCTGGTTGCGATCCCGCAGGATATCGAGCCCCATCGGCATGATGGACATGGCATTGTAGACAAAGACCCCCAGCATCACCGCCATCACCAGCCCGTAGCCAATCAGCTTGGGCCGCGCCACATGGGTCGAGTCGTTGGCCAGCTTGTGCTCGGTGGTGTAACTGATGAGCCCTTTCGGGTAGCCCATCCGCTCCATGGTCTGGTCGCAGGCATCGACGCAGGCGCCGCAGTTGATGCACTCGTACTGCAGGCCGTCGCGGATGTCGATACCGGTCGGGCAGACCTGCACGCAGAGATCGCAATCGATACAGTCACCCAGCCCCATCGCCTTGGGATCCGCCTTGCGGGAGCGGGCACCACGGGTCTCGCCACGCTTGGTATCATAGCCGACGATGAAGGTGTCCTTGTCGAACATGGCGGACTGGAAGCGGGCATAGGGGCACATGTGGATACACATGATGGCGCGCATCCAGCCCGCGTTGCCGTAGGTGATGATGGTGAAGAAGATCACCCAGAACAGCACCCATCCGCTGGCCTGCAGGGTGAAGAGGTCCGGCACCAGTTCAGTCACATCCTGGAAGTAGGCGACGAAGGTCAGGCCGGTCACCAGCGAGATCACCAGCCAGGCCAGATGCTTGGCTCCCTTGCGGGCCAGCTTCTCGCCGCTCCAGGGCGCCTCGTCCAGCTTGCGCCGTTTGTTGGCGGGCCCTTCCAGCTTCTCTTCAAACCAGATGAACATGAAGGTCCAGACCGTCTGCGGGCAGAGATAGCCACACCAGACCCGACCGAGGAAGGTGGTGATAAAGAAGAGTCCGAAGGCGGCGATCATGAAGAGCCAGGCGAGCAGGGTCAGATCCTGCGGCCAGATGGTGGCGCCAAAGATATGGAACTGCTGGTGACCGAGGTCGAACAGCACCGCCTGTCGCCCATCGTAACGCAGCCAGGGCAGCAGCACGAACAGCGCCACAAAGAACCAGCCCATGGCCTTGCGCATCCGCTGCCAATACCCTTTCTGGGCCCGCACATAGATGCGGTTGCCCGGGTTGAATCTGTCGTCGCTGGCTTTGAACGTATTGGGGTTGAAGGTCCCGGTTACGCCCTTGTCGGTGACGTCCTTGATATCGATTTTATCGTGGTCGGCCATTGCAAGACATCGCTCCCTTATTTGTTATGGAGCGGATTATATCTTAAACAGCATGCTAATTGTGTGGATTAGATGTATCTAATATTGGGGTTGGATCGCAATTTTCGGCAACAAAAAAGCGCATCACCCCGAGGTGATGCGCTTCCGCTAAAGATTCACTTGATTCCGCGTGCCTTGAGCAGTGCCTCTTTGAAATCGGGCACATGATCCTTGGCCAGACCGGGGATCATCGCCTGCTTGTCGGATTCCCGCATCTTGAGGTGATAGATCAGCATGTCGTCGGTCAGCTCGGACAGAGGCCCTTCAAATCCCGCTTCTTGGGCCAGTTTGGCAACAAACTGCACCAGGCTGAGATCCTGTTCCTTGATCCAGGCAGGCTGCAACAACTCCAGCAGCTCTTCGATACGATGACATTGCATAGACAACCTCTTTAATCTGTCACGTTAAATTCAGGCAACCTTACCCATCAAGGCTACTTCGATTCGATCCCGCCCATTATGCTTGGCCTGATAGAGTGCCGCATCCGCTTTTTGGATCAAATCGGCGATTTTCATGCTGTTGTCCGGTATCAGTGTCGCAACACCAAAACTACATGTGACCCGACCGGAGACCAGTGACTTCTGGTGCGGGATGGCCAGCTCCTTGAGCGCCTGCCGCACATTGTCCGCCACCTGCAGTGCCCCCTGCATGCCGGTGCAGGGCAGCAGCAAGGCAAACTCTTCGCCACCGTAACGGGCCGCCAGATCATCCTCGCGCCGCTCCACCTCGGCCAGCAGGCCAGCCACCTGTTGCAGGCAGTCATCCCCCAGCTGATGGCCGTAAAGATCGTTGAACTGCTTGAAGTAATCCACATCCACCAGCACCAGCGACAACGGCGCGCGGGCGCGATGGCAGCGCCGCCAGGCCCGCTCCAGAGAGTCGTCGAGATGGGCGCGGTTGGCGATGCCGGTCAGGCCGTCGAGGCGAGAGGTGAGGCGCAAATGCTCGGAGACAGCCTTCAGTTCGGCAACCAGTTCGGCGTTGGAGAAACGGTGGTGGAGCGAGGCGATCTGATCCCGCCGCATCCGGCGCAACAGGGTCGGCAGAAAGACAAACAGATAGCCCGCCAGCATGCAGGAGACAATCCGCTCCTGCTCGTTACCGTTGCCCAGCTCGAACAGCATCGCCATGCCCAGCGGCAGAGCGGAACCATAGAGGGTGCGGCGGCTGCCAAACAGCATGATGGCGCTGCCGGTAAGAATGAGGCTGGAGAGCATCATCATGGCGGCCCGATAGGTATCGGGCAACTTGTCCATGTAGAGCAGCACCCCGAGGGCCCAGATGATGGAGGTGATGGTGGCTCCGATAAAGAGTTCCCGCTCCAGCACCGGCAACGGTGTCTGGTGCAGGCGGGCTCGGCGCCAGCGCAGGTGCCAGCCCCGACCAAGCAGCCACAGAAAAGTGCCTGCCAGCCAACCGAGCGCTTCGATAGCGGGTAGATAGTCGTGAAACAGCAGACTCCAGCCAAATGCCAACACGCCCAAACAGGGGAGACTGAACGATGCATGGGTATAGAGCTGGGCCATGATGGCCTGCTTAACCTGGCGTGTCACACTCTGGGTCAACTGAGTACTCCTGTACAAGAGCCGAGCAGTCTACCATTACCCCCTGACCCGCAACAATAAAGCGCCGCTTATTAAGAAGTTAATCAATCAATAACGATTTCTTCTGCGCTGGCAGGTGAGTCCTTGCTCACCCCTTCTCCAATTCATCGAGGATCGGGCACTCGGGATTTTCATCCCCGTGGCAGCAGCAAACCAACCCTTCCAGGGAGGTAAGCATGGCCTGCAACCCGGCGATGCGGGCGCGCAGATCGACGATCTTCTCCTGCGCCAGCTTCTTCACCTGGGCGCTGGTTCTGTGTTCGTCCCGATAGAGCGCCAGCAGCTCCTGACACTCCTCCAGATTGAAGCCGGTCTCCCGCGCACGCTTGACGAAACGCAGCTCCCGCAGCGCCCCCTCGGTGTAACTGCGATAGCCGTTGTCACTGCGTACCGGGGCTGTGATGAGGCCAATGCTCTCGTAATAACGGATGGTCTTGGCGGTCAGCCCAGTGGCCTTGGCAACCTTGCTGATGTTCATTTATGCCTCCTTACTGATCGGGTTGGATGCTGGCCCGTGCGCCGCCCTGGGCTGCCAGCGTTTCAATAACAGGGAATTGCTCAAAACGGTAATGCTGCTCAGGGCCATGGCCGCCCCCGCTAACTCGGGGCTGAGGTAGCCCAGTGCCGCCAGCGGAATACCGATGATATTGAACACGAAGGCCCAGAACAGATTCTGCTGTATGGTGCGCCAGGTGGCCGCCGAGATATCGATGGCATCGGCCACCAGCCGCGGATTAGAGCGCATAAGGGTGATGGAAGCGGTCTCCATCGCCACGTCGGAGCCGGAGCCCATGGCGATACCGACGTCCGCCGCCGCCAGCGCCGGGGCATCGTTCACCCCGTCCCCCACCATGGCCACCAGCCCGCGGGTTTGCGCCCGCAGCGCCTCCACTTTCTCCACCTTGCCCGCTGGCAGCACGGAGTCAAAGGCCCCATCCAGCCCCAGCTTGGCGGCGATATGGGCCACCGGCGCCGGTGCATCGCCACTCACCAGCCAGCTGGCGATACCGCGCTGGCGCAGGGTGGCGATGGCTTCCGGACTCTCGGGGCGCAGGGTATCGGCCAGCGCCGCTATGCCGGCCACCACGCCGTCGATGGCCACCCAAACCCGGGTCGCGCCATCGGCGGGTTGTTGCTCCTGTAGTGTCACTTCAATGCCGAGCTGGGCCAGCAGGGATCCATTGCCGATAGCGACTGTGTGACCCGCTACCTGACCGACAATACCGGCACCGACCCGCACCTCGACCGCGTCGGGCTGAGGCAGTGCCACCCCGCTGCCGACCGCCTCGCGCATGGCCAGCGCCAGCGGGTGTTCGCTCGCCTGCTGCAGGGCGGCAGCGAGGAGCAGTTGCTCGTCATTGCCGCTCCAGCTGGCCAGCACAGGCTTGCCCTGAGTGAGCGTGCCGGTCTTGTCGAAGATCAGCGCCTTGATGGCGTGGGCCTTCTGCAGGGTATCCACATCCTTGATCAGAATGCCGTGGCGCGCCGCGACGCCAGTGCCGGTGACGATGGCCGCCGGTGTGGCCAGCCCCAGCGCACAGGGGCAGGCGATCACCAGCACCGCCACCGCTGCCAGCAGCGCCTGACCGAAGTCGTTGCTGATGGCGTACCACACCAGCAGGGTGAACAGGGCTATGGCCATCACCACCGGTACGAACACGGCGGAGACCTTGTCCACCAGTTGCTGCAGCGGGGCCTTGCCCATCTGGGCGCTCTCCACCAGCGCGATGATCTTGCTGATGCTGGAATCCTCCCCCACGGTAGTGGCTTCGATCTCCAGCACGCCGGAGCGGTTGATGGCGCCGCCCAGCACCTTGTCGCCCGCACTGCGCGGCACCGGCAGACTCTCCCCGGTGAGGATCGACTCGTCCAGCTCGCTGGCGCCGCTCAAGATTTTGCCGTCCACCGGCACCCGCTCACCCACCAGCACCCGCAGCCGATCGCCACGCAGCACCTCGTCGATGGCGACACTCTGCCAGCTCTCGCCACGCCAGACGGTGGCAGTTTCCGGTCGCAGCGCCATCAGTTCGCGAATGGCGGACTGGGTGCTGCGTCTGGCCCGTGCCTCCAGCAACTTGCCGAGAGAAATCAGGGTGATGATGATGGCGCTCGCTTCGAAATAGAGCTTGCCGCTGGCTGCCATCCCCAGCGTCAACAACAGATGGAGGCTGTAGAAGTAGGCGGCGCTGGTGCCGGTTGCCACCAGCACATCCATATTGGCTGCGCGGTTCTTGATGGCGAGCCAGGCGCCGCGATAGAAGCGGGCCCCGATCCAGAACTGCACCGGGGTGGCGAGCAGCAGCTCGAGCCAGGCGGGCAGATGCCAGGGGAACAGTCCAGCCATGGCCAGCATCCCCACCAGCAGCGGCAAGGTGAGCAAAGCCGAGATGATGACCCGGGTCTGCGCCTGACGGGCTGTGGCGGCCTCCTGCGCTTCCCGCTCCAGCAACTGCTGGCGGCGGCCGCTGGCCGAACCCTGTGCCAGTTGGGCGCCAAAGCCAAGCGCCTCGATCTGCTCGCGCAAAGCGGCTGGCGTCTGCATCCCGGGGACCAGCACGATGCGGGCCTGTTCGATAGAGAAATTGACCTCGGCCGAGATAACGCCGGGCAGCGCGGCCAGCATCTTGTTCAACCGAGCCGAACAACCGGCACAAGTCATGCCGGTAATTTGAAATAAAAAGGTCTCGCTGCCGTAGTCGTAACCCTGACTCTTGATGCTGTCGAGCACCGCAGGCAGGCGATCGGGGCTGGCCAGCTCGATGGCCGCCTGCTCCAGCGCGAAGTTGACTGTGGCCTCGACCCCTTCAAGCTTGTTGAGGGCGGTCGTGATGCGGCCTGCGCAGTTGGCGCAGCTCATGCCGCTGAGCGGCAACTGCAGATGAATGGGTGATTGAAGATGAGTGGTCATGTTGTTCCTCCCCGGAACCCGTCGGCACCACAAAACGCCGACGGGCAAACCCTAACCTTTACTGTAAGGGCAAGCTCAAGCCACATGATCCACTTTTTGCAGATGAAAAAACGGCGCCCGTTTGCTGCCAGAGAGCAAACGGGCGCCGCATTCAGCTATTGCGCGGTGTGAGCTGAACTCAGATACCGTACTGAGCGCGGTAAGCCTTCATGGCCGCCAGTTGCGCTGCCAGCTCCGGCTGTTCGGCCTGCTTCTCTTCCAGATACTGGATCAAGTCGCTCATCTGGATGATGGCGATGATGTGAGCGCCATAGTCACGCTCCACCTCCTGAATGGCGGAGAGCTCGCCCTTGCCCTTCTCCTGACGGTCCAGCGCGATCAGCACACCCGCCAGCGAGGCGCCGTTGGCCTGGATAAGATCCATGGATTCGCGGATGGCAGTACCGGCGGTGATGACGTCATCCACCAGCATGATGCGTCCCTTGAGCGGGCTGCCCACCAGATTGCCGCCCTCGCCGTGATCCTTGGCCTCCTTGCGGTTGAAGCACCAGGGCACGTCCACATCGTGCTGCTCCACCAGCTGTACGGCAGTGGCGGAGGCGATGGGGATCCCCTTGTAGGCCGGGCCAAACAGCACATCAAACTCGATACCGGCATCCATCAGAGCGGCGGCATAGAAGCGGCCGAGACGGGCCAGATCGCGGCCGCTGTTGAACAGACCGGCGTTGAAGAAGTAGGGGCTTTTACGACCGGATTTCAGGGTAAATTCACCGAATTTGAGGACCTGTTTCTCCAGGGCGAACTCGATAAATTGACGCTGGTAGGCTTTCATTCTGGCTCCTTGCTTGGCTTGTCGTTGTCTTGTGTGGGGGTATAAAAAAACGCGGTCAATGCCGCGTTTTTAAAATTATGAAAGTGACTGCTTTTGCAGCGCAATGATGTCGGCGATGCCGCCCTTGGCGAGCGCCAGCATCTCCAGCAGCTCTTCATGGGTGAAGGGTTCGGCCTCCGCGGTGCCCTGCACCTCGATGATGCGACCATCTTCGGTCATCACCACGTTCATGTCGGTCTCGGCGGCGGAGTCTTCGATGTACTCCAGATCGCAGATGGCTTCGCCCTGATACATGCCGACGGAGACGGCGGCGATCATCTGCTTGAGCGGGCTCTGCTTGATCATGCCCTTCTCGACCATCCAGTTCAGCGCATCCACCAGCGCCACGCAGGCACCGGTAATGGAAGCGGTGCGAGTACCGCCATCGGCTTGCAGCACGTCACAGTCAACGGTGATGGAGTGCTCGCCCAGCGCAGTCAGGTCTACCGCGGCGCGCAGGGAGCGGGCGATCAGACGGGAGATCTCCAGAGTACGGCCACTCTGCTTGCCGGAGGCCGCTTCGCGGTTCATCCGGGAGTGGGTGGAGCGCGGCAGCATGCCGTATTCGGCGGTGACCCAGCCCTGATTCTTCCCTTTCAGGAAGCGCGGCACGCTGGTGTCGACGCTGGCGGTGCAGAGCACGCGAGTGTTACCGAACTCCACCAGCACTGAGCCTTCTGCATGTTTGGTGAAATTGCGGGTAATGGTAACCGGGCGAAGTTGCGCGGCACTGCGATCGCTTGGACGTGACATGGAACGGACCTCTGGGCTGGCTCAAATTGGCGGGGGATTATAAGTGATCCCGCCCCAAATATCAGCCGCTAAAACCACGGCATCGGCTGACGAGCAGGGCCGGGCTGAGTATACTGGCCGCACACTTCATCAAGCCCGGAACAATCAATGATTCACAGCATGACCGCCTACGCCCGCAAGGAATTCAAGGGCGACTGGGGCACAGCCGTTTGGGAAATTCGTTCGGTCAACCAGCGCTATCTGGAAACCTACATTCGCCTGCCGGAGCAACTGCGCAGCCTGGAACCGGTTCTGCGTGAGCGTTTCCGCGCCAAGCTGCAGCGCGGCAAAGTGGAGTGCAACCTGCGTTTCGAAGCCGCTCAGGCCGCTGCCAGCCAGCTGCACATCAATGAAGAGCTGGCCAAGCTCATCATCGACAGCGCCAACTGGGTAATGAAAGAGGCGGGTCAGGGCCAACTCAATCCGGTCGATGTACTGCGTTGGCCGGGCGTCATGGCTGCCGCCGAGCAGGACATGGACGCGGTCGCCACCGAGCTGCTCGGCGGGTTTGACCAGACCATGGAAGATTTTCTCGCCTCCCGCGCCAGCGAAGGGGCCAACCTCAAGGCGCTGATCGAACAGCGTCTGGCCGGTATTCAGGTGGAAGTGAAGAAGGTGCGCGTCCACCTGCCGCAGATCATCGAATGGCAGCGCCAGAAGCTCACCGACCGTCTGGCCGAAGCCAAGGTGGAGCTGGATCCTGCCCGCATCGAGCAGGAGATCGTGCTGCTGGCCCAGAAGATCGATGTGGCCGAAGAGCTGGATCGTCTGGAGATGCACATCAGCGAGACCAACAAGATCATGAAGAAGGGTGGCGCCTGCGGCCGTCGTCTCGACTTTATGATGCAGGAGTTCAACCGCGAGTCGAACACGCTTGGCTCCAAGTCCATCAACGCCGAAGTGACCCAGTCCGCCGTCGAGCTGAAGGTCCTCATCGAGCAGATGCGCGAGCAGATCCAGAACATCGAGTGATGGGTCACTGACCATCCGGTTGTTACCTGCAAAAGAGCCCTTGATTCCTCAAGGGCTCTCTTATTTTCAGGCCATGAGATTTCCACCAGTGAGCCAACGAGCGAGAGAAGCCCTAGCCTATCGGCATCACCAGTGCCGGTTGGTGAGGGTCGCTCAGCCGCTCGGCCAGATAGTCCACCAGCAGCCGCACCTTGGGGGAGAGGTGGCGGTTATGGGGATAGAGGGCCCAGATCCCCTCCGCCGGCGCTCGCAGTTCCGGCAGCAGTTCGATCAGCTCCCCCCGGGCCAGATGGTCGCTGACGTAGTAGTCCGGCAGCTGGATGATGCCAATCCCCTTGAGCGCCGCATCCAGCAGGGCGTGGCCGCTGTTGCACTGCAACAGGCCGTGCACCCGCACGCTGTGGGGGCGACCATCCAGGGTGAAGTGCCACTCGTCACTGTTGCCCACCAGACAGGTGTGGCGAGTCAGCTCGGAGAGGCTGTTGGGCATGCCGTGACGGGCTGTGTAAGCCGGTGAGGCGCAGACATAGGGCACCCGCTGTGCCAGCTTGCGCGCCACCAGCGTCGAATCCTTGAGATGGCCGAGCCGCAGCGCCAGATCGTAGCCTTCGTGCACCAGATCCAGCAGCTGGTTGGTGAGGTTGAGGGTCACCTCCAGCTGGGGGAAGCGCACTATGAAGTCGTTCACCAGCGGAGCAATGCGGCTCTCGCCGTAGGAGACGGGGGCCGTAATGCGCAGCGACCCTTGCGGCACCGCCTGATGGCGCCCCACCGCCAGCTCCGCCTCGTAGAGGTTGTCCAGCAGCTGACGACAGTGGCGATAGTAGATCTCGCCGAGCTCGGTGAGTCGCACCTGACGGGTGGTGCGCAGCAGCAGCTTGGCCTGCAGCCTGTCCTCCAGCTGTGCCACCTGACGGCTGACTTGCGCCACCGACACTCCCAGCTTGCGCGCAGCCGGGGTAAAGCCCCCCTGCTCCGCCACGCTGACAAATTCACAGATCCCTTCCCAGCCGAACATTATTACCTGTGTGTAAAAGTGATTTGAGATTTGCCCTCATTATCACCAAATCGGCGGGAAACTACACTGACTGTCCGAACTCATCTCTGTTCACCCTGCTCAACAAGAAGGATGTCATTCATGACACAGGTTCAAAGCATCAAGTGTAAAGCCGCCATCGCCTGGGGCCCGGGTCAGCCCCTCTCCATCGAAGAAGTAGAAGTCATGCCACCCCAAGCGGGCGAGGTGCGGGTGCGCATCGTCGCGACCGGCGTTTGCCACACCGATGCCTTCACCCTCTCCGGTGAAGATCCGGAAGGGGTCTTCCCCTGCATTCTCGGCCACGAGGGAGGCGGCATCGTCGAATCGGTCGGCGAAGGGGTCACCAGCGTCAAGGTGGGGGATCACGTGATCCCGCTCTACACCCCCGAGTGCGGCGAGTGCAAGTTCTGCAAATCCGGCAAGACCAACCTCTGCCAGAAGATCCGCGCCACTCAGGGTAAGGGGCTGATGCCGGACTGCACCACCCGCTTCTCGAAAGATGGCCAGCCCATCTATCACTACATGGGCACCTCCACCTTCAGCGAATACACGGTACTGCCGGAGATCTCCATCGCCAAGGTGGACCCGGCCGCCCCGCTGGAAGAGGTCTGTCTGCTCGGTTGTGGCGTCACCACCGGCATCGGCGCCGTGATGAACACCGCCAAGGTGAAAGAGGGTGAGAGCGTCGCCATCTTCGGTCTGGGGGGCATCGGCCTCTCGGCGGTGATCGGGGCTCGTCTGGCCAAGGCCGGTCGCATCATCGCCATCGACATCAACGAGAGCAAGTTCGAGCTGGCCCGCAAGCTGGGCGCCACCGACTGCATCAACCCGAACGACTACGACAAACCGATTCAGGAGGTGATCGTCGAGCTGACCGACGGCGGCGTCGACTTCTCCTTCGAGTGCATCGGCAACGTCAAGGTAATGCGTGCGGCGCTGGAGTGCTGCCACAAGGGCTGGGGCGAGTCGGTCATCATCGGCGTCGCCGGAGCGGGTCAGGAGATCAGCACCCGTCCGTTCCAGCTGGTGACCGGTCGGGTCTGGCGCGGCAGCGCCTTCGGCGGGGTACGCGGTCGCAGCGAGCTGCCGGGCTATGTGCAGCGCTACATGCAGGGTGAGTTCCGCCTCGATGACTTCATCACCCACACCATGGGGCTTGAGCAGATCAACGAGGCGTTCGAGTTGATGCACCAAGGCAAGAGCATCCGCACCGTCATCCACTACTGAGCATGATCGTCCCGCCCGCCATCGTGGGCGGGGTGCAGGAGTCCTTCGATGAATCTGGAGATTATCAGCAGCAACAAGAGCTTCGGCGGCTGGCACAAGCGTTATCGCCACCACGCCAGCGTGCTCGGCTGCGAGATGAATTTTGCCATCTATCTGCCGCCTCAGGCCCTCACCGGCCAGAAGGTGCCCGTACTCTACTGGCTCAGCGGCCTCACCTGCACCGATGAGAACTTCATGCAGAAGGCGGGGGCCCAGCGTATCGCCGCCGAGCTGGGCATAGCACTGGTAGCGCCGGACACCAGCCCCCGCGGCGATGGCGTAGCGGACGATCCCGGTTATGACCTCGGCATGGGAGCCGGCTTTTACGTCAATGCCAGCCAGAGCCCCTGGCAGGCACACTACCAGATGTATGACTACGTTACCCGCGAGCTGCCCGACTTGATAGAGACCCACTTCCCGGTCTCGACCCGCCGCGCCATCAGCGGCCACTCCATGGGCGGTCACGGTGCGCTGATCGCCGCGCTACGGGAGCCCGGTCGCTACCGCTCGGTCTCGGCGTTCAGCCCGATCTGCCACCCTAGCCGCAGCCCCTGGGGCCAGAAGGCGCTCGGCGCCTACCTCGGCAGCAATCCGCTGTTGTGGCAGGAGTGGGATGCCTGCCAGCTGCTGCGCCACCAGCCGGTCACGCCGCTACCAACCTTGGTGGATGTGGGGCTGGATGATCCCTTCCTCGCCGAGCAGCTGCATATCGACGCGCTGGCTGAGGTGGCGGCCAGCAAGGAGTGGCCGCTGGAGCTCAACCGCCATGAGGGCTATGACCACAGCTACTACTTCGTGGCGAGCTTTATCGAGGCGCACCTGCGCTTTCACGCCCGCCACCTCTGATCAACACAGGCCCGTGACGGGCCTGTTTCAGTTGGTGTTGTGGTGATCGGACAAGATCCGCCTTACTGCTCGTGGTAACGGCATGCCAGAGCAGAGCATCAGTGGCAGCTGCCTCCGCATGATACCGGCTTGCCCTGGCCAAGGTCGGCCGATTACCCTTGAGGATTGCGATGGAGGAGGAATCCCGTGAACTACGACGTTTCGTTGTTGGAGATAAAGCTGTTTCTGATGACCACCCGGTTTGGCAGCTTTTCAGATGTGGCGCGTCGGCAGGATATGACCCCTTCGTCCGTCTCGCGCAAGATGGCGCAGTTGGAGGAGAAGGTGGGCTCCAAACTGCTGCACCGCCATACCCGCTCCATCTCCCTCACCGAGGAGGGGGTCGCTTTTGCCAAACAGTGCGCCGAGATCCTCCAGCAGTATGAGCGGGTGGTTGGCCAGATCGAGCAACGGGCGGATACCCCGAGAGGCACCATCCGGATCAGCGCGCCGGTCGCCTTTGGCCGGCTGCACATTGCCCCCTATCTGACCGAGCTGCTGGAGCGCTACCCCCTGCTCAAGGTCGAGTTGCAGCAGACGGATCACTATGTCGATCCGGCGGCCGAGTCGATCGACCTGCTGATCCGCATCGGGATCTCGCAAGACTCCTCCCTGCGAATGAAGCAGTTTGGCCAGCAGCACTACGTGATGGCGGCAAGCCCCGACTACCTCAATCGCCATGGCGAACCGGCCAGTCCGGATGAGCTGGTGCAGCACAACTGTCTGGTCTTCAAGGGGAGCAACGGCCTGCAACGCTGGTTCATCGGCCAGGAGCAGCTGCAACCCTATGAGGTGAGCGGCACCCTCTACAGCAACAATGCCGATACTCTGGTTGCAGGCGCGGTGGCGGGTGCCGGGATTGTGGTGTTCCCCACCTGGCTCATCGGCGAGGAGCTGAAAACCGGGCGGCTCAAGCCGATCATGACCCGGTTCACCGTCTCCACCAGCGTGGAGCAGCAGGTGATCAGCGCGCTCTATCTGGAGACCGACCAGCTCGCCGCCAAAGTGAGGGTGGTGATCGATTTTCTGGCGGAAAAATATGGCTCTCCCTGCTACTGGGATGCCAGACAGGTTTAGCCAGACAGCCTGCCGGTCAGCTTGTGCAGCGCCGGCAGCAAGACAAAGACGGCGCAGGCCACGATCACGCTGTCGATGAGCAACACTGCGACTGGTGCGGCGGGGTCGAGCTGCCATCTCGCCAGCAGCGGCGCCATCCAGCGCGGGATCAGCAGTGTCAGCGGAAAGATGATGGCCAGCACGTGCAAGTATTCGCCAAGCTGTTTTTTCATAAAGCCTCTGATGTTGTGGCAGCCAAGCCAGTGGCAAGAGTGGTATCCCCTTCACCACTGGCGAGCCGGCTACAGCGTGGTGATGTCCCGGGTGCAGATAAAGTGGGCATCCGTGGCAAAGGTTTCGAATTGACGGATCACCTGCTGCATCTGCGCACTCTGGATCTCCTGCAGAAATTGCGTCTCCGACTCGATGCGGATCACTTCGAAGTAGTCCCACGGCGACGCACTCTGCTGCCCCAGCATCTTCAGCCCCTTGAACACCTCGAACGAGGTGACGCTGTTGAGCCGGTTCACGGTGGGCAGATCGACCTCCCGTGCCCACGCCAGATAATCCGCCTCGTTCGTCCCCGGTTTCAGATTGAAAAAGACCATCAGGGTTGTTGCCTGTTCACTCATTTACTTGTTCCTGTTGTCGGTTCGCCAGATAGATGCAGAGCAGCGCCGCAGCGACGGCCATCATGGCGGCATGGCGCCAGTAGTTGAGGGGGATGGGGGCATTGCCCAGCCAGCCCATGGTATCGATCACCAGACTCATCACCATCTGGCCCAGAATGGTGGCCACAGTGGCGATGGCGACCCCTACCCGTGGAATGGCCGCGACCATCACCACCATGTAGACAATGCCGAACAGGGCACCGGCCAGCTGCCACTTCGGCACGCTGAGCAGGGTCGCCTGATAGGGCGGCTCAAAGAAGAAGATCAGCAGGGCGGTCACCACAGTGCCCATGGTGAAGGTGAGCAGCGAACTCTGCACCACTCCAACCCGCGATCCCAACTGACCATTGATCGCCGCCTGGGCGCTGAGCGCCATGCCGGAGACGATGGCCAACACGATAATCAGCACCATCAGTTTGCTCCCAGATAGGTAAACAGCAGCGCCAGCGCGATGCAGCCAAGTGCCACCAGCCGCAGGGGACGGGTTGCCCGTTTCGGCATGCCAAACCAGCCGAAGTAGTCGATGGCAAAGCTCTTGGTCACCTGCCCCAGCAGGACGCAGATCATCGTCATCGCTACCCCCAGCATGGGGGTCGAGAGAGTGAGTGCCACCACATAGACGGGGCCGAGCAAGCCACCGATCAGCTGCCATTTCGGCACCCCATGCCACCCTGTGGATGTCCCCCGTACCGTGAAGAAACGGATCAGCCAGAGCAGTGCAGCCCCCACGCCGAAGATGCTCAGGGTGGCCCACAGATGGCCCACCTGTTCACCAAGCGGGCCCAGCAGGCCCGCTTCGAAGGAGAGGCCCATGCCGGCCATCACGATGAGCAAAACCGGGAGCGCGTTCATCGTGGATCAAACAGGGCGACGGGTGATTGACGGCTATAGGCCTTGCCCTGCGGATAGGAGACCAGCTCCAGTTGCATGCCCCATGGCGCAAGAAAATAGACCCAGGACTCCCCTGCAGTCGGCCCCTCCGTCATGCAGGTCGGCTCGCCCAGCACGGCGATCCCCCGCTCCTTCAGGTAAGCCACTGCCGCCGCCATGTCATCCACATAGAAGGCGAGATGATGGCCACCGATATCGGCGTTGTTGGGAGCCTTGAGGTTGCGCTCTATATTGCTGGCGTACTCGAAGATCTCCAGATTGATCCCTTTGGCACTCATCACCGCAATGCGGGTGATCTCGGCGCGGGCATTCACGTTGAGGTGCTCCGCCATCCAGTTGTCACTCGCCACAAAGGGCCCGAACTCATAGGCCAGCTCGAAATCGAAGTGGTCGCGAAAGAAGGCGATAGCCTCTGCCAGATTGGGCACGGTAAAACCGATATGATCCGGCTTTTTCAGTCCTGGAATGGCCATCAGATATCCCCCCGCTCGTGGCGCAATTTGTTGAGCGCCCCCATGGTGGTCGCTCCCTTGTTGAAGCCGGTATAGACGGATGCAAAGACGATCAGCTCTTCAAGCTCCTGCCAGGTCGCCCCCTGCTTGAGTGCCATATCGACATGAGCTGCGAAGGGGTTGCCTTCACCGCTGACGTTGAGGGCCATCTGGTCGATGGCGATGGTGATGAGCGCCTTGCTCTTCTGGTCGAGCAGCGGCATGCCCCAGGCTTCGCCGGCCACGCGGACCGCCATGTCGCCCCAGGTCGGGTGGATGGATTTGAGCCCGCTGACCAGAGCCTGATCATCGAGCACGGCATTTGCAAAAGGTAATGATGTAGTCATCAGTGACGCCTCAGTAGTTGATTAGTTCGCCGTAGCGGATGAGGCGCATTATTAGGGAGCGGGATGTATTGAAAAACCGGCGGGCCGGAACATCACTTATGCAGGATTTGCACAAATGGCACGGGGAGTCGCGCCATGTTGGAAAAAACAAAACAGGCCCGTTGCGGGCCTGTTTCAGTTGTGGTGATCGGTTGATATCAGCTGCCCGCGCGGGTCACCCCGCCGGAGCCTGCGATCTGCTGCTCCACCTTGGGATCGCCCCAGTAGGCGATGTTGCCTGAGCCGGCGATGCCGACTTTCAGCGTCTCCTGGGCCCGCACCGCCACATCACCGCTGCCGGCGATATTGACCTCTACCTCGTTGCCGCGCATCTCGCTCCCGAGCACGTCGCCAGCACCAGCAATGTTCAGCTCGATGGCCTGCGCCGAACCGCTGCCCAGCTCCAGACTGCCGGTGCCAGCGATATTCCCTTCCAGCCGTTTCAGCTCCAGCTGACTGGCGACGATGTCACCGGTGCCGGCCACTGACAGCACCAGCTCATCCCCCTTGAAGCCGCTCAGATCGCCGTTGCCGGTCCCGGCCAATGCCAGTTCGTTCAACACAGGCAAGGTGATGGTCAGCTCCAGCGGCTCGGTAGGATCGAGCCGGTAACCCTCCTTCACCTCGATCTCCAGCTTGTCGCCGCTCTCGGTCAGCTCCAGATAGGGCAGCAGGTTCTCCTGCCCCTTGATGAGGATACCGCGCGGCTCCCCCGCAACCAGATGGAGGGTGGCAGGCACCCCCGCCAGCACCCGGGTCACCCCGTCACCAAGCACCTGCTGGCGCTCGACCACAGCCCCCGCGCCAGTCACTCTGGTCTGATCCAGCCAGTGACAACCACTGAGCCCCGCCATCAACATGACAACCATCATCCATTTCATCGCTACTCTCCTCCTTATGTGTTGGCCATCCAGGGCCAATTGGTTTTCATGCTCTGCAAAGCGTGAGCCAAAAAATAACATGATGATTCAAAAGGAAATAACCATTTACACCAGAACAGACAGAAGAATTTAGAGAGCCATTTAGACCATATTTTGGTGAAAATAACCATTCTCGAACGGATATGATTGCGGCTGATTGGCGGGTCGTCCTGCCGGTCACTATGCTGACAGCCCGTGGAAGTTTTTAATTGCCCTGCCGGTCTGTTGAGCCAATAGTGGTACTTCGTGCGTACCAAGCTCTCCATTGCGGTAATGTCATTACCACTGTCTTGTCAGTCTTCACTGCCAACAAGGAGTCAGAGCGTGACCCAAGCAAGCCCTCTCTATTCCACTGCCACCGGTCTGCCGGAGCAGACTCGCACCCCGCTGCTGACCGGCAGCGATCCCGAGCAGAAACGGCGCGAGCTGCTCACCTACTTTTGCCAGACCTTCGATCTCTACAATTCGCTGTTCGACTGTCTGGCCGATGAGCGGGCCTGGTTCAACAAGGCGATCCCGCTGCGCCATCCGCTCATCTTCTACTACGGCCACACCGCCGCCTTCTTTATCAACAAGCTGCTGGCGGCACGCCTGATCGATCAGCGGATGGATGCCCGCATCGAGGCCATGGTCGCCATCGGGGTGGACGAGATGAGCTGGGACGATCTGGACGAGACCCACTACGACTGGCCCAAGGTCAGCGAGCTGCGCAGCTATCGAGCCAGAGTCCGTACACTGGTGTGCGACTTCATCCGGCAGATGCCGCTCACCCTGCCCATCGACTGGCAGAGCCCAGCCTGGGTGATCCTGATGGGGATAGAGCACGAGCGCATCCACCTCGAGACCTCCAGTGTGCTGATCCGCCAGCTGCCGCTCGCCTGGGTGCGGCCGCAGCCTTATTGGCCCGCCTGCACTGAAGCCCGCCACCACATTGATCAGGTGCCCGCCAACAACCTGCTGCCGGTGGCCGGCGGCAAGGTGCGCCTTGGCAAGCGGGACGCCACCTACGGCTGGGACAACGAATATGGCGAGCGCCAGATCGAGCTGGCCCCGTTTCAGGCCAGCCGCATGCTGGTGAGCAATGCCGAGTACCTCGCCTTCGTCCAGGCGGGCGGCTACGGCCAGCAACAGTGGTGGGATGAGGAGGGATGGGGCTGGTGCCAGTACGCCAAGGCGCAGATGCCCACCTTCTGGGTGGGTAATCCTGCCGAGCCCGGGCAATTGCAGCTGCGGCTGATGACCGAGCAGGTCGCCATGCCCTGGGACTGGCCGGTCGAGGTGAATCAGCTGGAGGCGGCCGCCTTCTGCCGCTGGAAGGCGGCCCAGACTGGACTCCCCATCCAGCTGCCGAGCGAGGCGGAATGGATGCTGCTGCGCGAGCAAGTTCCCGGCGATCAGCCGGACTGGACACAGGCCCCCGGCAATATCAATCTGGCCCGTTTTGCCTCCTCCTGCCCGGTGGATGCCTGCCCGCAAGGGGAGTTCTTCGATCTGGTGGGCAATGTCTGGCAGTGGACCAGCACCGCCATCGATGGCTTCGACGGCTTTAAAATCCACCCGCTCTACGACGACTTCTCCACCCCCACCTTTGATGGCAAGCACACCCTGATCAAGGGTGGCAGCTGGATCAGCACGGGTAACGAAGCGCTCAAATCATCCCGTTACGCCTTCCGGCGTCACTTCTTCCAGCATGCGGGTTTCCGCTATCTGGTCTCCCGTTATCAGGAACCCGTTATCGTGAATCCCTATGAAACCGACACGCTCGTCGCTCAGTACCTCGACTTCCAGTACGGTCCGAGCCACTTCGGGGTAGCCAACTACGCCAAAACGCTTGCTGATCTTGCTGGCGAGCTGTGCAGCAACCACCAGCGGGCGCTGGATATCGGCTGTGCCACCGGCCGCGCCAGCTTCGAACTGGCTCGCCACTTCCAGCATGTGGACGGGGTCGACTACTCGGCCCGCTTCATCGATGTGGCGCTGGCCCTCGCCAGCCAGGACAGCTTCCGCTACGCCATTCCGCTGGAGGGTGAACTGGTGGAGTATTGCGAGGCGCGCCTGTCGAGCCACGGGCTGGGGGCAAGTCAGGCTGAGCGCATCCACTTCAGTCAGGGGGATGCCTGCAACCTCAAGCCCAAATATGACCACTACGATCTGGTGCTCGCCTCCAACTTGATCGACCGGCTGCGGGAGCCCGCCCGCTTCCTGCGGGATATCGCCCCGCGGCTGCGCAGCGGTGGCCTGCTGGTGCTCACCAGCCCCTATACCTGGCTAGCGGAATATACCCCCCCCGCCAACTGGCTCGGCGGCATTCGCGAAAACGGCGAGGCGCTCACCACCTATCAGGCGCTGCAACGGCTGCTGGCGGCGGAGTTCGAGGAGCACTGCCCGCCGCGGGATGTGCCCTTCGTCATCCGCGAGACCGCCCGCAAATATCAGCACACGGTGGCGCAGCTGACCGTCTGGCGCAAACGCTAGCACGCCGGTCGACATGCAGATGAAAAGAGGGAGGCCAACGGGCCTCCCTCTTGTTATGGCAATAAAAATGGCGCGAGTATCAATGCCCCTGCTCATGATAGCGGCGGGCCAGCACGGCGCAGACCATCAGCTGGATCTGGTGGAAGATCATCAGCGGCAGCACCATGACACCGACGCTGGCCGCCGGGAACATGACGTTGGCCATCGGCACCCCGTTGGCGAGGCTCTTCTTGGAGCCGCAGAAGACGATGGTGATCTCGTCCGCCTTGTCGAAGCCGAGGCGACGGCTGATCCAGACGTTCCAGCAGAGCACCAGCGCCAGCAAGACGCAGCTCAGCAGTACGATACTGGCCAGATCGTACCAGCCTACTTGATGCCAAATCCCCTGCACCACCGCCTCGCTGAAGGCGACGTAGACCACCAGCAGGATGGAGCTCTGATCCAGCTTGCCGATGAGCGGACGGTGGCTGTCGACCCAGCGGCCGATCAGCGGGCGCGACAGGTGGCCCACCACAAACGGCAGCATCAGCTGCATCATGATGGACTGAATGGAGTGCCAGGTGTCGCTCCCCTCCCCCTGTACGTGGATCATCATCCCCACCAGCACCGGCGAGAGGAAGATGCCGAGGATACTGGAGGCCGAGGCGCTGCACACCGCCGCCGACACATTGCCCCCCGCCATCGAGGTAAAGGCGATAGCCGACTGCACGGTGGCAGGCAGGGCGCAGAGATAGAGGAAGCCGAGGTAGATGGCCGGGCTCAGCCAGCTCGGTACCAGCGGCGTGAGCAACAGCCCCAGCAGCGGAAACAGCACGAAGGTGCTGAGCATCACCACCAGATGAAGCCGCCAGTGACCGAGGCCCGCCAACAGGTTCTGGCGCGACAACTTGGCGCCATGCATGAAGAACAAGAGCGCCACTGCCAGCTTGGTCAGCAGACCGAACCAGACGGCCACCTGCCCCTCGCAGGGAAAGAGGGAGGCCAGGGTGACCACCGCAATCAGCACAACAGTAAAGGGATCCAGACGCACGAAAGGTCTCCATCAGAAGGGCATCCTGCTGCCGTGACGGCAGTCAGGATTGGGGAGGACAAGAAACAGAGCGGGAGATGTCTGGCACCTCCCGCTAAAACGAACCTCCAGCTTACCCCGATAACGGAGAGGCGCAAAGTTGAGCGGCGAATAATTGTTCATCAATGCTTAACGCCTTCGCTATATCGAGTAGCAAAAGTTGACGATAAACCGGCCCTGACAGCTCCCAAACGGTTAAAAATGGATAAAAAAACGGGCGACAAAGGCCGCCCGTTCCGCTTTTTCGCTCAGCCGATCAGCGCTGGCTGGCCAGCGTGCCGTTGCCGGTTTTCTTCTCATTGCCGACGAGCTTGCGGGCCTGCCGCTTCTCGAAGCGGGAGATCCACCAGTAGGCCAGCGCCGAGAAGACCGCGGTCATAAAGACGTTGATGAAGAAGGCGCGCACCAGATCCACCCCACTCGGGAAGGCGGAGGCGCTCATGCTCACCACGAAGATGGTGATCAGCACCGACACCACCGCCATGCCGAACTTGCGCGACCCCATGCGGAAGTCGCGGGGGGTATCGTCATGTTTCCAGCGGAACACGAAGTAGGCCACCATGATGAAGATCGGCGGCAGCATGGCTGTGCCGGCGGTGAGGTTGATGGCGGTGTTCATCATCTGCTGCACCGACTCGGAGCCGAAGCCGTTGACCACCAGCATCGCGAACACGAAGACAAACTGCCACCAGGCGGCGCGCACCGGCACGCCGTGCTCGTTGAGCTGGGTGGTCTTCTCGCCGTAAACCCCCTGCGGGATCTCGGAGAAGTGGATCTTCACCGGCGCCGAGGTCCACATCATCATGGAACCAAACATGGCGATAAACAGCACCACGCCGACGAAGCGGCCCACCAGCGCTTCGGAGAGCCCGAAGTACTGGGCCATGCCGGTGAAGATCTCCACCATGCCGCCGGCATAGGTGAGGCTCTCGCGCGGTACGAACACGTTCACCAAAAGGGAACCGACCGCATACATGGCACCGATGACGATACCCGCACTGATGATCACCTTGATGAAGGACTTCTGGCCCCCCTTCACATCGTTGAGGTAGGCCGCCGCGGTTTCGGCACCGCCCGCCGCCTGGAAGATCCAGCACATGATACCCAGCGTCGCCCAGTTGACGGTGGGAGTCATCGCCGCCAGGGTGATGGGCTGGGCCGGCACATGATCGCCACTCAGAGCCATCAGGGCACCCAGCACATAGATGGCGAACAGGGCAAACACCCCATAGGCCACGATCTCGGCAATTTTGCCGAGCCAGCTCGCCCCCTTGGTGGAGATATGGGTCGCCGCCGCAAACAGCACGATGGAGATGATCGAAGTGACCATGGGCGAGAAGCTGTACTCATAGCCCAGCATGGCGTAGGAGGCGTAGGCAATGACGTTGGGCAGCAGGGAGACGAACCAGAACAGGTTCACGAACCAGTAGAGAAACGAGCCCAGATAGGCCATCCGGGTGCCGAGCGGTTTTTTCAGCCAGTCGTACATCCCCGACTCGGAGTTTTTGTTGGCCGAGACGAACTCGGCAATGATGAAAACGAACGGAATGAAGTAGACGATGGTCGCCAGCAGGAAGATGGGGGCGGAGCTGAGCCCAAGCTCGATGTTGTTGTTGACGATGTTGCGCACGTTGAACACGGCGGCAAAGGTCATCGACAACAGGGCAAACTTGCCTATGGTGCCGCGTACGGATTCAGACATGGTGTCCTCCAGTGGACTCGCGCTCCCTGCGGGGAGCGCTGTGACTCTGTGATGTGTTCGGCAAGGGTCTGTCGGCCCTGCGCTTTACTCTCTTGTTATGATCGGGCCGCGTGGACGACCTCGTTGGTGAACCGGTGCAGTCTCCCGCACCGGCTCGCAATACCGTTCAGACGATCGGGGTGCCCGGCGCCATCGGCCCCCGCGGCTGCAACAGCACGCTCTGGCTCTCGTCCGGGGTCTCGGCGCAGAGCAACATGCACTCGGAGCGCTCGCCGCGCATCCTGGTGGGCTTGAGGTTGGTCAGCACCACCACCTCGCTGCCCATCAGCTCATCTTCGCTGTAGTAAGGCACCAGACTGGTGACGGTCTGCAGCGGCCGCTCGCCACCCACGTCGATCTGGACGATGTAGAGTTTGTCGGCCCCGGGGTGGCGCACCACCTCCAGCACCTTGCCCACCTTCATCTCGACCCGTTTGAATTCGGCAAACTCGATCGTCTCGCTCATGCTCTTTTCCTTTTCTGGTTCAACGGTTTGCGGGTGGCCAACGGCCACCCGGTTTGATTGGTATTCAATGCCGTGCTTATGGCGTCTGCATGGCAACCTGCGCTGTCGGCTGGGCCTCTTTGGCACGCGCTTCGGCGCTGAGGGAGGCCTCGTATCTGTTGTATTTCCACCAGGCGAAGCCGAGGAAGATCACGATCCCGCCGACGTTGTAGAAGATGATGGTCATGATGTCGGCACCGGTCGGGAAGGTGGAGGCGAGGAAGCCCACCGAGAAGATGGCGATCAGCACCGAGACCACGGCGATGCCGGTGGTGCGCGACCCCATCTTGAACTCCCGTGGCAGGTGGTCGAGCTTCAGGCGCAGATTGAGGTAGGCCAGCATGATGAACAGCGGTGGCAGCATGGAGGCGGCGGCGGTCATGTTGATGACGGTGTTCATCAGATCCTGCGCGGTGTTGGAGCCCAGGGTCGGGATCACCATCAGCGGCAGCACGATGAGGTACTGGATCCAGGCTGCACGGGCGGGCACGCCGTTCTCGTTCAGCTCGACCGTCTTCTTGCCGAAGATGCCGGCCGGGATTTCGGAGAAGAAGATCTTCACCGGGGTCGCCGTCCACATCAGCAGGGAGCCGAACATGGCGGTGAAGGAGACCAGACCGACGAAGCGGTTCATCAGGATCTCCGGCAGGCCGAAGTAGGCTGCCAGCCCTTCAAACACCTGCACCGAGCCGCCGGTATATTTCAGGGTGTCGCTGTGGACGAAGACGTTGATCAACAGCGATGCGATCGAGTAGAGCACCCCGATAAAGATCCCGGCGACGATGATCACCTTCACGAAGGATTTGGAGCCGCCCTTCACGTCATTGACGTAGACCGCCACCGACTCGGCGCCACCGGCTGCCATAAAGATCCAGGTAGTAATACCCAGGAAGGCCCAGCTGAAATCGGGGACCATGGCCTCTACCGTGATGGGGTCAGCCGGTTGCACGCCGCCCACCAGTGCCGCACCCGCCAGCAGGATGTAGGAGAGGGTCAGCAGCAGCATCAGGGACGAGGTCACCGAGGTGATGGGGCCGAGCATCTTGGCGCCGTTGGTGGAGACGTAGGTGGCAAAGGCAAACAGCACCATGCTCAATGCCGTGGTCGCCACCGGAGTGAGAATGTACTCGTAGCCGAGGAAAGCATAGGAGGCGTAGGCGATGACCCGCGGCAGCAGCGAGGTGAAGAAGAAGAGGTTCACGAACCAGTAGGTGTAGGCGGAGATAAAGGCCCAGCGACCGCCGAGGGAGCTCTTCACCCAGGCATAGACGCCCGCTTCGGAGTTCTTATTCAGTGACACAAATTCCGCAATGATCAGGCAGAACGGAATGAAGTAAAAAATGGTGGCCAGAAAGAACATCGGGGCCGAGGCCAGACCGATCTCGATGTTGTTGTTGATGACGTTGTTGAAGCTGAATACCGCCGCGAAGGTGAGCGACAGCAGACCAAACTTGCCTATCGTATTGCGTTTGGAATCAGACATGGTGCATCTCCAGACCTGTAGTTATCTCGCGAAAGAGCGGGGCGTGGGTTGTAGGGTGAGCCCCGCCCTTCCGGCTTTTGTCAGTGCAGAACCAGCGGCTTGTTATTTGTTTTTGAAGTAGCCGCCTTCGACGGTGACCTTGATGATCACCTTGCGCACCGGCGCATCACCGACGAAACGGTAGGCCTCGTCGTTCTCGAAGATCACCACCTGCCCGTTACCCACCTGCTGGCGCTCACGCACCTCACCAGCCAGCCACTCGCGGTCGGTGGTGTCGTCATAAGCCTGCTCGACCCGCAGCTCACTCTTGGCAGCCCACTCCACTGTCTCTTCCCCTTCCAGGTAGTAGTGGACGTCGAAATAGCGGCGCTGCCCCTCGAACAGTGAGGTGGCCGGGCTGGCCCCCTCCTGCAAGCGGTAAGTGAGGGAGTCACCGATGGAGTGGCAGATACCGGGCTTGAGGTTCGGCAGGTTGTTGATGGCCTCCACGCAGCGGCCCCACTTCTTGCCCTCCCGGTAGATGTTTTTGAACAGGGTCAGGTTGTCCAGGGTGATCATGCGAGGTTCCTCCCGCCGTTGATGGTGAGATCGAGCCCGGCCAGCGCAGCCGGATTGAGGTTGCCACGGGCGATGGGCAGCAGGGTCAGGCCGAAGCTGAATGGCTCGAAGCGCACCCGCCAGGAGTCCAGCACCTCGGAGCCCCAGGAGTTGGAACCCAGTCCCAGCACCTTGTGATCCAGATTGAGGGTGAGATAACCGCAGGGCTCCAGCTCGTTGATGTGCTGCGCCGCGTGGATATGCTCCCAGCTGTAGGGCCAGACGCTCAGGTTGATGGGGGCATCGGGTCGCACGTAGAGACCGGCGCCGTGACGGTTGGTCAGGGTCGCCCAGCGCACCTGCTGGCGGTTGCCGTTGTCCTGCGGGAAGGGGTAGTGCTCCCACATCTCGCTGACTGTGCTCTGGAAGCTGTCGATCCAGTTGCTCTGGCGGCTGTCCTGATAGTTTTCACCCGGCCCCATGCCGTAGTAGTGCACCCGGTCGAGATCCTGACGAATGCCCAGCTCGAAGCCGATCTTGGGGATGATGTCGTCATAACCGCCGTAGGGCTGGCCGGAGAGTGCCACGTGCAGCTGGCCATTCGGGCTCAGGGTGTAGACGTAGCGGCAGCGCATGCCGAAGTCGAACACCGGCGGCGCGATCAGGCTCTCGACCGTCACCTCGACCGCCTCACCCAGCTGGCGCCAACTCAGAGTGCGGAAGTGCTCCTGCATGATCTGCAGGTGGTTCGGGTGCCACAGGCTCTCGTACTCCTGCTTGTGGTTGTCGATCATCGGCTTGAAGAAGGTGAGGCGCGGCGAGCGCTCAATGAGCTCGATACCATCCTGCTGCCAGCTCACCAGCTTGCCGTCGAGGCGCGAGAAGCGCAGGGCGAAGCCGCTGCCGCTCAAGGTCAGATCAAGCCGTTCGTCGGTAATCTGCAACGGGGTGGCGTTGGGATTGGCAAAGGGCTGCAGCTGGCGAGTCGACTCTTTCAGCTGGAACTGGTACTGGCCCAGCTCGTGTTCCGGCGCGCTATAGCGGGTGGCGGTGGCCTTGATGACCCGCAGCTGGACAAAGGTTTCCCGCCCATCGAGGGATGGCAGTTCGAGTTGCAGATCTGAGGTGGCACTGGGGGCAACCCCTTCCAGCCGGATTTGCTGGCTGGCCAGCAGTTCGCCCTCGGCCTTCACTTCGACCAGTAGACGGATATCGTCGAGAGTGGAGAACCAGTAGCGGTTTTCCACCGCCAGCTTGCCGCTGGCCAGATCCAGCGCGCGCACCTTGACCGGGCAGATCACCTGCTTGTATTCGCGCAGGCCCGGCCCCGGGGTTTGATCCGGATAGATGAGGCCATCCATGCAGAAGTTGTAGTTGTTGGGGTAGTCGCCGTAGTCGCCACCGTACTTGTAAACGGGGCGGCCCTGCTCGTCCTGATCCAGAATGCCGTGATCGCACCACTCCCAGATGTAGTGACCCTGAATGTGGGGATGACGGTCGAACACCTGCTGATATTCGCTGAGGCCACCCGGGCCGTTGCCCATGGCGTGGGCGTATTCGCAGATAATGCGCGGCTTCGCCATCGGGAACTCGCCGAAGCAGTTCATCTGGGAGACGCGCGAATACATGGTGCTCACCACATCCACCACCTCGGCATCGCGATCCTCTTCGTAGTGCACCAGCCGGGTCGGGTCGATCCCCTTGCAGCGCTGGTACATGGCTCTGATGTTGCAGCCGTAGCCGGACTCGTTGCCGAGCGACCAGATGATGATGGAGGGGTGGTTCTTCTGGGCGTGCACGTGGCGTTCGATGCGATCCACGAACACCGGCTCCCAGAAGGGGTCATCGGTGATGCGGCTAAGATCGCCAACGTTGGCAAAACCGTGGGTCTCCACGTCGGTCTCCGCCATCACGAACAGACCGTACTGGTCGCACAGCTCGTAGAAGCGCGGGTCGTTCGGGTAGTGGGCAGTGCGCACCGAGTTGAGGTTGTGCTGCTTCATCAGCACGATATCGCGTTCAACACGGTCCATACCGACCGCGCGACTTTTGAGGTGGTCGTTGTCATGGCGGTTCACCCCGTGCAGCTTGAGGTAGTGGCCGTTGACGTAAAAGAGGCCATCCTTGACCTTGATGTCACGCACCCCGACCCGCTGCGGGATCACTTCCAGCAGCTCACCCCGACCGTTGTAGAGGGAGAGTTGCAGCTGGTAGAGGTAAGGATCTTCGGCGCTCCACAGATGGGGATTGGCCAGATCCAGCGTGAAGCGGCAATCACACTTGCCGTCGATGGCGAGATGGTCGAGGGAGCCGCTGGCGATCTCGCTGCCTTGATCCAGCAGGGACCAGACCAGACGGTGATCACGGGCGGCCGCCCCCAGGTTCTCGAGCTGGATATCGCAGCTCAGGGTAGCGCTCTGGTTGTCATCAGTCAGCGCGGTGCGGATGAAGAAGTCCTGCACATGGGCGGCCGGTTTGCCCACCAGATAGACGTCGCGAAAGATCCCCGCCATCCACCACATGTCCTGATCTTCGATATAGGTGGAGTCAGCCCACTGCATCACCCGCACCGACAACAGGTTCTCGCCAACCTTGGCGTAGGCGCTGATATCGAACTCGGCGGTGAGACGGCTGCCCTTGCTGAAGCCGACATAGTGGCCGTTCACATAGACCTCGAAGTAGGTCTCCACCCCGTCAAACTTGATGATCACCTGCTCGCCGTCCCAGGCCGGGCTCAGCGTGAAGCTGCGCTGATAGGCGCCGGTGGGGTTGTTGGT
Organism: Aeromonas sp. ANP5; assembly: GCF_963870295.1. Taxonomy (NCBI): domain Bacteria; kingdom Pseudomonadati; phylum Pseudomonadota; class Gammaproteobacteria; order Aeromonadales; family Aeromonadaceae; genus Aeromonas; species Aeromonas sp. ANP5. The sequence continues at coordinate 28,655 of NZ_CAWMRY010000048.1, forward strand.
CGGCACGAAGGGCACGTCGATGGGGAAGGGAAAACCCTCGTCGGTGTACTGCAGCTGACCATGTCCTTCCATCTGCCACATGTTGGGCACGGTGATCTGGCCCCACTCGTTCATGGGGCTGTGATAGAAGGCCTCCGGCACCTGCAGGGGGTGGTCGAAGTAGTGGAACTGCCACTGGCCGCCAAGGCTCAGAAAACGGCGGCTCAGCTCGCGCTGCATGGTGGCCGCCAGCCCGTGGTCGGCATAAGAGAAGAAGTAGGCGCGCGGAGCCAGCCTGTTTTCACCAACGAATTGGACGTTTTCCCAGTTATTCACATGTCCTCCCGGAACAAGGCAACTTTGACTGGGTAAACTCTAGATAAATATTTACTAAATATCAGCTTTGAATTGGTAAAGTTTTAACCTGATCACAATGAACAGATGGTTTTGTGAGCAAGATCAGAAGCGGGAGATAAAGGAGGGCAAGATATGGATGAGTGGCATGGATATTGATGGTAGCTGGCTGATCTGCAATAAAATCAAATATAAAACAATATGATATGAGGTTATTGGATGATATGGGAAAGAGGTTTGCTTGGCAGAGGTGTCGCACCACCACAAGATGGTGCGACTAAAAAGCATAATATTTTACTAAAATCAGCGGGTAGTGCCACGCAGGGTCAACTTGCTCGGCACCAACACTCGGAGTGGAATATCCCGCTCGTCACGCAGCCGTTCAACCAGCAGATTGACCCCCTGGGTGCCCATCAACTCGGAGTGGATCCGCACCGTGGAGAGCGGCGGGAAGGTGAACTTGGCGGTCGGAATATCGTTGACGCTGATAAGCTCGATCTGCTGGGGAATTGCCAGTCCCTTCTCGTGGATGGCACGCAGCACACCGATGGCGATGGAGTCGGAGGCAACGAACAGCGCCTTGGGCCAATCTCCCGCCAGCATCTCTTTGGCCAACTTGTAGCCGGAGGCGCTGGAGAAATCCCCGCGATAGAGATCGCTCTCCTGCACCACACCAAGGCGCTGACCGTAGTCGAGGAACGCCAGTTCGCGCAGATCCGGGCCATCATCCTGGCCACCGATATAACCGATGCGCTGGTGCCCCTGCGCGATAAAGTAATCAACCACTTGCTGGCTGATCAGAGCGAGATCCACATCGACCGAGTCAAACTCTCCCTGTGAACGGCAGTCAACAAACACCAGCTGGCTGGAACAAGCCCTTAGCTGGACGAGACGCTCGGCTGTGAGGGTGCCGACCACCAGAATGCCATCCACGGCGCTCAGTTCGCGCCCTTCACCGCAGTTGTAGAGATGAGTCAGTTCGATATTGAGGCGGGCACTCTGGGTCTCGATGCCATAGCGGATAGCGAGATAGTAAGGGTCGTTGACCTCGGTACTCTGGGGATAGGCATAGACCACCAGAAAGTGCAGCTTGCTCTTGTGTACCCCCTTGCGGGCGCTGCTGGTCTTGTACTCCAGCCGTTCGGCAATCTCGAAGATCCGCTGCTTGGTCTCTTCCTTGACGCTCAGGCTGGGATCCTCGTTCAGTACCCGGGATACCGTGGCGAGAGAAACCCCCGCTTCCTGTGCAATTTCCTTCAACGTAGCCATCAATACCTCGCTGGCAGCATCACGTGTTAATCGGCAACGGCTAAAGAGTAACGGGCAATCCCTTGATAGCCCAGCACTTTTACTAAAATGCCGGCGGCAGTGCAGTTTTTTGGAAGACAGAAATGCAAAAAGGCCTCCCGAATGGGAGGCCTCTTCTAAATAGGTGCCTGACAGTGTCCTACTCTCGCATGGCGAATGCCACACTACCATCGGCGCTACCGCGTTTCACTTCTGAGTTCGGCATGGGATCAGGTGGTTCCACGGCGCTATTGCCGTCAGGCAAAAGCTTTTAAAACTAACTTGAAAA
>NZ_CAWMRY010000049.1:0-30361 GCF_963870295.1 Aeromonas sp. ANP5
TCCACTTGCTCTTTCAGTTTCTGTAACGCCAGCCGCAGGCGGGACTTGATGGTACCGAGCGGCACGCCGAGTCGTTCCGCCAACTCCTGCTGGGAGAACTCCTGCAGATAGATGCCACGCACCACCTGCTGTTGCGGCTCCGGCAGGGTGCCCAAATAATGGGCCATCTGACGAGTCAGCACCGCATCTTCCCCCCCGCTCAGGTGCTCCTCTTCGGCCTGAAACTCCAGCACCGGCCACAGCTCCTCGGCACAGAGATCCTCCTTGCTGGCGCGACGACGGCGCAGCATGTCGAAGCACTGGTTGCGCATCACGGTGTAGATCCAGGTGGTCGGCGCCCCCTTCTCGGGGTGGTAGAGGCGCGCCTTCTGCCACACCAGCAGCATGGTCTCCTGCACCAGCTCCATGGCGTTGGCTTCGCTGCCGAGGTGGCGCAGGCCGTAGCTGCGAATACGCGGCGCAAAGTGTTGGAACAGGCGGGCAAAAGCAGCCTTGTCGGCCTGCTCTGCCACCCTGATCAGCAGAGATTTGAGGTCGCCATCCGGGTTATCCATCACGGGCGAGGTCCTGCGTATGGTCGAGTGTGGTTGGCCAGTATATGCCATTGCGCCATCCCTTTGGTGTGCTGTCGAACATGCTGTGGTGATGACTTGTACGGCGCTGCGGCAGTGGCGGATCAGCGGGTCAGAAAAAATCAGTGACTGGCCACCAGTACCCCCTTGAGCAGGGCGATGGCGGGCTGATTGTCGGCAGCGGCCAGCAGCAGTTGTTTCTGTTCAGGGGGGATCGGCAACACCTCCAGCCAGCGCTGGGCCACCCAGTTGCCATCGTCCCAGCGGGGGGCGGGATAGAGGGCGGCATAGTCGGGATAGTCGGCAAACACCTCTCGCAATGCCTCGACCAGCGGTTGCTGATCGGGATGGAGCCGGCGGGGCGGCCAGGCCGTCAGCGGCGTCACCTCGCCGATACGCAGGCCATCGGGCTCCTGCCACAGATCTTCTATCTGCACACGCTCCATCCCCTGCACCGTGATCCCCAGCATGCCGTCCGGCAGCCGGTCGAAATCGATGATGGTGACCCGGGTGGCGATGGGCAGCATGTTGCGCAGGGCGTCGGGCTGGCGAGGGTCCACCATGCAGAGGGCAAAGCCGGACTCCCCCGCCTCGGCGATCATCCGCTGGTATCTCGGTTCGAAGATCCGCAGCGGCATGATGCCGCCGGGCAGCAGGTGGGCAGATAGGGGAAACAGCGCCAGTCGCATCGCAAACTCCTCGGTTGGGAACCTCTGTTGATACGCCGGGCCAGAGGGAGGAGATCATTCCCGTCATCGGAAAGGAAAAACCCTTAACAATCAGGGGAAAATAGCCTGGACAAGCCGCTTCGATATGCAGTAGAAATGGATAAGCACCGTAATTTCCGCCCAATATTCTGGAATATGGCGCTAAACGCAGTGAAATATCCGCCCGACAGCGAGCGGCGGGTCATCCCTATAGTTTTCTCGGGCCGATGCGGGTAAAATTCACGCCCTTATATATCAGTCATTTTTCGACGCGCAACCTTGGTGGTCAGTTATGAAAGAGCATATTCATCATCTACTTGAACAAACGGTAGCCAATCTCAAGTCAGCAGGCGTCCTGCCGGCGGACCTGGAAGCCCGCGTGCAAGTAGACCGATGCAAGGAAAAAGCTCACGGCGACCTGGCTACCAACCTGGCCATGCTGCTGGCCAAACCGGCCCGCAAGAATCCCCGTGAGCTGGCGGCTGCCATCATCGAGCACCTGCCTGCCTCCGACCTGATCGCCAAGGTCGAGATCGCCGGCCCCGGCTTCATCAACTTCTTCTTCGACCAGCGCTGGCTGGCCGGTCAGGTCGAAGCCATGGTGACCTCTGCCAACGCCAACGTACGGTTGCCCGCGCCACAAACCGTGGTGGTGGACTACTCCGCCCCCAACGTGGCCAAAGAGATGGCGGTGCACCACATCCGCTCCACCGTACTCGGTGACGTGGCTGCGCGCGCGCTGGAATTCCTCGGCCACAAAGTGATCCGTGCCAACCACATCGGTGACTGGGGTACCCAGTTCGGCATGCTGATCGCCTATCTGGAGAAGATGTCCAACGAACACGCCAGTGACATGGCGCTCAAGGATCTGGAAGCCTTCTACACCCAGGCCAAGCGTTGCTACGACGAAGACGAAGCCTTCGCCGAGCGCGCCCGTAATTACGTGGTCAAGCTGCAGGGCGGCGATGAGTACTGCCGTACCATGTGGAAGAAGCTGGTCGACATGACCATGGAACAGAACCAGATCAACTACGACCGCCTGAATGTCTCCCTGACCAACAAGGACATCATGGGCGAGTCCATGTACAACGACATGCTGCCGGAGATCGTGGCCGACCTGAAAGCCAAGGGGCTGGCGGTCGAGAGCGAAGGCGCCACCGTTGTCTTCCTGGACGAGTTCAAGAACAAGGATGGCGAGGCCATGGGCGTCATCATCCAGAAGAGCGATGGCGGTTTCCTCTACACCACCACCGACATTGCCTGTGCCAAATACCGTTATGAGACCCTGGGCGCCGACCGTGTCATGTACTTCATCGACTCCCGTCAGCACCAGCACCTGATGCAGGCCTGGACCATCACCCGCAAGGCGGGCTATGTGCCGGAATCCGTACCGCTTGAGCACCACGCCTTCGGCATGATGCTGGGCAAGGATGGTCGTCCCTACAAGACCCGCTCCGGTGGTACCGTCAAGCTGGTTGACCTGCTGAACGAAGCGGAAGAGCGCGCCGCTGCCCTGCTGGAGAGCCGCAACAGCGACCTCTCTGCCGAAGAGAAGGCCAATGTGGTCAACGCCATCGCCATGGGCGCAGTCAAGTATGCGGACCTCTCCAAGAACCGCACCACCGACTACATCTTCGACTGGGATCTGATGCTGTCGTTTGAAGGCAACACTGCCCCTTACCTGCAGTACGCCTATACCCGTATCCAGTCCATCTTCCGCAAGGCCAACATCGATGCCGCTACCCTGACCGGCAACGTGACCCTTAACGAAGAGGCCGAAGAGGTGCTGGCCCAGAAACTGATCCAGTTCTCCGACGCGGTCAACGGTGTGGCCGACAAAGGCATGCCGCACCTGCTCTGTACCTACCTGTACGAGTTGTCCGGCAACTTCATGACCTTCTATGAAGCCTGCCCGATCAACAAGGATGGCGTGGACGAAGCAACCCGTCAGAGCCGTCTGCTGCTGTGCGCCGCCACCGCCAAGGTGCTGAAACTGGGCCTCGGCGTACTGGGCATCCATACCCTGGAGCGCATGTAATAGATGGCAACCCGGGATTATGTCGGCAGCCGCCCGCGACGTCGGGCGGGTGGCCGCAATACCAAGAAAGCGGCCCCTCGCCGCTTTCCTGTTATTCCAGTGCTGCTGGTCGTGGCACTGCTGGCAGGCTTTGGTGGCTTCCTTTACATGATCAATGGCAAGGGCAACGATGCCCCCACCATTGAGGAGCAGGTAAAGGCCAACAAGCCAAAAGCGCAGAATAACGGGCTGCCTCAGGAGAAGTGGAGCTACATCGAACGGCTTGAGAACAAGCAGGTCGATATCATAGAGCCGCCGACCCAGCCGGGTGTGCTGCCGCCACCACCGGCAGATACCATGACCCTGCAACCGGAAAAACTGCCGCAGCCGGTGCCGACCGACATTCCCCAACCGGGAACACCCATCGGCCAGCCCAAGCCCTATCAGCCCAATCCGGCGACCACCCCTTCCACCTCCGGTGCACCGGTTGCCAGCGCGCAAGAGCAGGTGATCGACCGCAAGGCCGAACGGGAACGGATGGAGCGGGAGATCCGCGCCGAGCTGGAACGGGAGCGGGCCGAAGCGGCCAAGGCCAAAGCGGCCACTCCGCCAGCCCAGACCGCAGCCGCCGACAGCGGTCGCTATATGATGCAGTGCGCCGCCCTGCGCTCGCAGGATTCCGCAGAGTCGCTCAAGGCGCGTATCGCCTTCACCGCTGGCCTCTCTTCCAGCCTGCAGGTGATCAATGGCGCCAACGGCACCGTCTACAAGGTGATGGTGGGCCCCTTCAACGGCAAGGCGGCCGCCGACGCGGCCAACAGCAAGCTGCAGAGCTCCGGCATCAGCGGCTGCATTCCCAAGAAAGGGTAATCCGCTTACCGATGACGCAGGGCCGGGTGGCAACACCCGGCCCTGTTCTTTTGGTGTCACTCGCACCCACGCTCTTTACTACCCCGTTTATCCCGACCAAAGGCAGGGTTGAAAAGCCCGTTTGCCATCCCCATCTTTCTTGCCATGCACAGTCAGGCCGTCATTCGGCTCAAGCGAGGTAAGTAAAGTGACTACCATAGTTTCAGTTCGCCGCAACGGTCAGGTCGTCATCGGTGGCGATGGCCAGGTCTCTCTTGGCAACACCGTCATGAAGGGCAACGCCCGCAAGGTTCATCGCCTCTATAACGGCAAGGTGCTGGCCGGTTTCGCTGGCGGTACCGCCGATGCCTTCACCCTGCTCGAACGCTTCGAAGCCAAACTGCAGGCCCATCAGGGTAATCTGGAGCGCGCCGCCGTGGCGCTGGCCAAAGACTGGCGCACCGATCGCGCCCTGCGCCGCCTCGAAGCGCTGCTGGCGGTCGCTGACGAACACAAATCCTTCATCATCACCGGCAACGGTGACGTGGTGCAGCCGGAGCACGATCTCATCGCCATCGGCAGCGGCGGCAACTTCGCCCAGTCCGCCGCCATCGCGCTGCTGGAAAACACCGAGCTGGATGCCAGGACCATTGTCGAGAAGTCCCTCAAGATTGCGGGCGACATCTGCGTCTTCACCAACGGCAACCACACCATCGAAGTGCTGGACTACGCAGCCAAATAAGGCCGCCAGCCAAACCCAATTTCCCAAGGGGTGGGCACTGCCCGCCCCGGATACAGGAACACCATCATGTCCGAGATGACCCCGAGAGAAATCGTCCACGAGCTGGACAGACACATCATTGGTCAGGCCGATGCCAAGCGCGCCGTTGCCGTTGCCCTGCGCAACCGCTGGCGCCGGATGCAACTCAACGAAGAGATGCGCCATGAAGTGACCCCGAAAAACATCCTGATGATCGGCCCGACCGGGGTCGGCAAGACCGAGATCGCCCGTCGTCTGGCCAAGCTGGCCAACGCCCCCTTCATCAAGGTGGAAGCGACCAAGTTCACCGAAGTGGGCTATGTCGGCAAGGAAGTGGACAGCATCATCCGCGATCTGACCGATGCCGCCATCAAGCTGGTGCGCGAAACCGAGATGGAGAAGATGAAATACCGCGCCGAGGAAGCCGCCGAAGAGCGCATCCTCGACGCCCTGCTGCCCAACCCGCGCAACACCTGGGGTGAGGAAGAGAAAGCCGACAACTCCAACACCCGCCAGATCTTCCGCAAGAAACTGCGGGAAGGTCAGCTGGATGACAAGGAGATCGAATTGGAGCTCTCCGCCTCCCCGATGGGCGTCGAAATCATGACCCCACCGGGCATGGAAGAGATGGCCAACCAGCTGCAGGGGCTGTTCCAGAACCTGGGCCAGAACCAGAAGAAGAAGCGCAAGATCAAGGTCAAAGAGGCCATGAAGGCGCTGATCGAAGAGGAAGCGGCCCGTCTGGTCAATCCGGAAGAGCTGAAGCAGAAAGCCATTGCTGCGGTCGAGAACAACGGCATCGTCTTCCTCGACGAGATCGACAAGATCTGCAAGCGCGGCGAAAGCTCCGGCCCCGATGTCTCCCGTGAAGGGGTACAGCGCGACCTGCTGCCGCTGGTTGAAGGTTGCACCGTCAACACCAAGCACGGCATGGTCAAGACCGACCACATCCTGTTTGTCGCCTCCGGCGCCTTCCAGATCGCCAAGCCGTCCGACCTCATCCCCGAGCTGCAGGGCCGTCTGCCGATCCGGGTCGAGCTGACCGCCCTGACCACAGATGACTTCGAGCGCATCCTGACCGAACCGAACGCCTCGCTGACCGATCAGTACAAGGCGCTGATGGCCACCGAAGGGGTCAACATCGAGTTCACCAAGGATGGCATCCGCCGTCTGGCTGAAGCGGCCTGGCAGGTCAACGAGCGTACCGAGAACATCGGTGCCCGTCGTCTGCACACCGTGATGGAGCGCCTGATGGAAGATATCTCCTACGACGCCTCCGAGAAGTCCGGCGAGACCTTTGTCATCGACACCGACTACGTCAACGCCCATCTCGGTGCGCTTGTCGAGGATGAGGATCTGAGCCGCTTTATTCTGTAAGCGCGATCGATGGACCTGAAAACGCCTCCCTTGTGGAGGCGTTTTTATTTCTCCACCACCTGCGGCAACCCGTTCAATCCCAAGCCGTTTCGAAACGTCCTCTTGCCAACGCCCACCGTTTTTCATCCCTGCTGAAATTTGCTCAAAAAAAGATCTGTTCACTTCTGCTCGATTGATTTATACATACGTATAAATCAGATCAAAATCTGTGCAACAGGAACCAGAACGATGAATCCAACCCGGCAGAAACTGCTCGATACCGGCCTCGCCATCGCCACCGAGAAGGGGCTGCGCGGCCTGACGGTGCGCGAGCTGGCGGCGGCGGCCGAGGTGAACCTCGGCTCCTTCGTCTACCACTTCGGCAACCGCGACGCCTTTATCGATGAGCTGGTAGAGCTCTGGTACTCCCCCCTCTATGACGAGCTCAAATCGGTGGCAGCCAAAGGTTCCTACCCCTCTGCCATCGCCATGTTCGAGGCCACCATGGAGGCGCTGATTGGGCTGGTGGCGCGCCAGCGCGGCTTTATCAACCACCTGTTTGGCGATGCGCTGGCAGGCGAAGGGGCGGCCCAGCGTTTTCTGCTCAGCCTGCCGCGCCGCCATCCCCTGCTGCTGATCGAACAGGTACGGATGGCACAGGCGGAAGGGTCGCTGGTCGCGGGTCACCCGCTCCAGCTGATGATCTTCATCATGGGGTCGGTCGGCCTGCCGCTGGTGATCGCCGGCAGCGGTCGTCAGCTCGGCTGGCTGCCTGAACAGGCCGCCCCCTTTATCAGCCAGATAGACAACCCCGAGGCCGCCAGACAGCGGCTGGTATGGGCCCTGCGCGGCCTGCGCCCCACCGACATGAAAGAAGGAGAAGCGGCATGAAACAACGTATCGCGATGGTAGCTCTGCTGCTGGCCGTTCTCAGTGGTTACCTCTGGTTGCAGAGCCATCCTCAAGGAGAAGCGGTATGAAGCAACGCATTGCCATCGCAGCCCTGCTGCTAACCGTTATCGGTGGCTACCTCTGGTGGCAGGGGCGACCCGCCGACGGCTCCATCCTCTACGGCAACGTCGATATTCGCGACGTCAATCTGGCCTTTCGGGTCGGCGGCCGCGTCGATCAGGTGCTGGTCGATGAGGGGGATAGGGTAAAAGCCGGTCAACTGCTGGCCCGCCTCGATCCGGTTCCCCTCACCCATAGCCGCGACAGCGCTCGCGCCAATCTGGCTGCGCTCACGGCCGCCAACACCTTGATCCACAAAGGCTATCGCAGCGAAGAGACCGACCGTGCCCGAGCCGCACTCGCCGCCGCCGAAGCCGCTGCGCTGGAGGCCGACCAGCAGTGGCGCCGCCAGAGCGCATTGGCGGCCACCGGCGCCATCTCCCGCGGTCAGCTCGATACTGCCCGCTCCCAGCGGGATCAGACCCAGGCGCAGGTGCGCTCCGCCCGCGAACAGCTCGCCCAGCTCGAAACCGGCTACCGCCCGGAGGAAATCGCCCAGTCCGATGCCCAGCTGGAAGGGGCCAAAGCGGCGCTTGCCAGTGCCGAACTGGCGCTGGCGGATGCCACCCTGACCGCCCCCAGCGATGGCATCATCATCAGTCGCGCCATCGAGAACGGCAGCATGGTGCAGAGCGGAGCGACCGCCTTCAATCTCTCCCTGACCGCGCCGGTCTGGGTGCGCGCCTATGTGGAGGAGCCCTGGCTCGGTCACTTCCCGAGCGGCGCCAAAGTGACCCTCACCACCGACTCGCGGCCCGATCAGCCCTATCACGGGGTGGTGGGCTTTGTCTCGCCGACCGCCGAGTTCACCCCGAAATCGGTGGAGACGCCGGATCTTCGCACTCACCTCGTCTACCGGCTGCGCATCGTGGTACAGGATCCAGACCCGGCCCTGCGCCAAGGGATGCCGGTCACCGTCAGGCTGGCCCCATGAGCTGCGCCATCTCCCTCGAGGGGCTCACCAAACGCTTTGGTGAGCGGGTCGCCCTCAACGCCATCTCGGCCACCATTCCGGCTGGCGGCATCACCGGGCTGGTCGGCCCCGACGGCGCGGGCAAGAGCACTTTGCTACGCCTGCTGGCCGGTCTGCTGATCCCCGAAGCGGGCACCATCCGGGTGCTGGGGCTGGACCCGGTGAGCGAGGGGGACCTGCTGCGTCAGCGCCTCGGCTACATGCCCCAGCAGTTCGGCCTCTACGAGGATCTCAGCGTGCTGGAGAACCTCACCCTCTACGCTGACTTGCGCGGCGTACTGGAGCCCGAACGCACGCCCACCTTCGCGCGGCTGCTCGCCTTCACCGATCTTGCCCGCTTCACCGCAAGGCCGGCAGGCAAGCTCTCTGGCGGGATGAAGCAGAAGCTCGGGTTGGCCTGCGCCCTGCTCGGCACCCCGGATGTGCTGCTGCTCGACGAACCGGGGGTCGGGGTAGATCCCATCTCCCGCCGCGCCCTCTGGCAGATGGTTCGCGAGCTGGCAAAAGGGGGGATGACGGTGCTCTGGAGTACCGCCTATCTCGATGAGGCGGAGCTGTGCGACCACGTGCTGCTGATGGCGGATGGCGAGGTGCGCACCAGCGGCACCCCGGCCGATCTGATGGGAGCCATGGCCAGCCGCTGCTGGCTGCTGGAGGCGGGGCAACTGGATGGCCGCGAGCGGCGCGCCCTGCTGCGCCGGGCACTGGCTCACCGGGCGGTGATGGATGGCGCGGTGGCGGGGGAGCGGGTTCGCCTGCTGCTGCACCCGGGCATGACGCCCCCGCCGCTCCCGGAGCTACAGCTGGCCAACGGCGCCTTTCAACCAGCCCAGCCTCGGCTGGAGGATGCCTTTATCGACTTGCTCGGCGGCGGCCCCGGCGGGGAGTCGAGTCTGGCAGCCGGGATGCGGGAAGCCGAACTGCCGCAGGGAGTCTCCCCCGAGGCGGTGATCGAGGCGCGCCACCTCACCAAGCGCTTCGGCGATTTTGCCGCCACCGATGATGTCAGCTTTGCGGTGCGCCGCGGCGAGATCTTCGGCCTGCTCGGCCCCAATGGGGCGGGCAAGTCCACCACCTTCAAGATGGAGTGCGGCCTGCTGCGCCCGAGCGAGGGACAGGCGCTGGTGACCGGCATCGATCTGGCCCACAGCCCCTCGGCGGCGCGCCAGCGCCTCGGCTACATGGCGCAGAAGTTCTCCCTCTACAAGCAGCTCACCGTGGCCCAGAACCTCTCCTTCTTCGCCGGTATCTACGGCCTGTTCGGCCGCCACCAGCAGACGCGGATCGACGCCATGGTGACTGCCTTTGCCCTCGCCCCCTGGCTCGATCAGAAGGCGGAATCCCTGCCACTCGGCCTGCGCCAGCGCTTATCGCTGGCCTGCGCCCTGCTGCACGAGCCGCCGCTGCTGTTTCTCGACGAGCCCACCTCCGGGGTCGATCCGGTGACCCGGCGCGAGTTCTGGTCGCACATCAACGCGCTGGCCGACCACGGCGTCACCGTGCTGGTCACTACCCACTTTATGGATGAGGCGGAGTATTGCGACCGCATCGCCCTCATCTATCGCGGCAAGCTGCTGGCGCTCGGCACTCCGGACGATCTCAAGGGGCTGGCCGCCAAAGAGGCGGCGACTTCTCTGCCAACCGGCTCCTTGCCGACCTGTTCTTTGCCAACAATGGAAGAGGCCTTTATCACCCTGGTCGAACGGGCCAGCGAGGAGGAAGCATGAGCATCAACCGTCGGCGACTGCTGGCCCTCTGCCGCAAGGAGACGCTGCAAATCATCCGTGACCCGAGCAGCATCCTCATCGCCTTCATCATGCCGGTGGTGCTGCTGGTGGTGATGGGTTACGCCATCAATCTCGATGTGGACCATCTGCGCCTCGGCATCTGGCGTACCGACAGCGGCGCCCCGGCGGTGCGGCTGGAGCAGGCCCTGCGCGGCTCAACCGCGCTGGAGATCCACCGCGGCCCGAGCAAGGAGTCCCTGCTCGCCAGTCTGGCCCGTGGCGAGATCCGCGGCCTGCTGGTGATCGATGACGGCTTCTCCCGCGCGCTGGCCGGTCAGGGCAATGGCACGCCGCAGGCGCTGCTGCTGACCGATGGCTCCGAGCCCAACACCGCCAACTTCGTCACCAACTATGTGCAGGGGATCTGGCAGGGGTGGCTCGCTGGCGAGGGGGTAGCCATGCCGGTGTCGATAGAGAGCCGCGCCTGGTTCAACCCGGCGCTGGTGAGCCGCAACTTTCTGGTGCCGGGCTCCATTGCGGTGGTGATGACCATCATAGGCGCCCTGCTCACCTCGCTGGTGGTGGCGCGGGAGTGGGAGCGCGGCACCATGGAGGCGCTGCTCGCCACCCCGGTCACCAAGGGGGAGCTGCTGCTCTCCAAGCTGCTGCCCTACTATGGCCTCGGCATCATTGCCATGCTGCTCTGCCTGCTCTTCTCGGTGGCGGTAATGGGTGTGCCATGGCGCGGCTCCCTGCTGCTGCTCTTTCTGGTCACCAGCGTCTTTCTCGGCAGCGCCCTCGGGCTCGGGTTGTTTCTCTCCACCGTGATGCGCAGCCAGTTCAACGCCGCACAGGCGGCGCTGATCGCTGCGTTTCTGCCCGCGGTGATGCTGTCGGGCTTCGTGTTCGAGATCGCCAGCATGCCGCCGCTGCTGCGGGCCATCACTCACCTCATTCCGGCCCGCTACTTCGCGAGCTCCCTGCAGACCCTCTATCAGGCGGGCAGCGTCTTCTCGATCCTGCTGGTCAACGGTTTCTGTCTGCTGCTGCTGGCCGCTTTCTGGCTGGCCCTGACCGCCCGCAAGACGCGGCGCACTCTGGAGTAACCCATGCTGATCCGACTCTGGTGGCTGATCCGAAAAGAGCTGCAGGCCCTGATGGGCAATACTCAGGGGCGCTTTCTGCTCATCATGCCGGTGCTGCTGCAAACCGCCCTCTTCCCGTTCGCCGCCACGCTGGAGGTGACCGGCAACACGCTGGCCATCTACAACCAGGATGGCGGTGCCCAGAGCCGCGAGCTGCTGGAGCGCCTCACCCATATGCCCGCCTTTACCACTATCATCCCGGTGCAGGGCGAGGCGGGCATGACCGAGGCCATCACCGGGCAGCAGGCGCTGCTCGGGCTGATTATTCCGGGGGATTTCTCGCGCCGGCTGGCGCGCGGCGAACCGGCCAAGGTGCAGCTGATCATCGACGGGCGCCGCTCCAACGGTGGTCAGGTGGCGGCGGGCTACATCAGTCAGGTGATCGCCCGCTGGCAAAGTGAGGGCAAGGGGCAACCCGAGCTGGCGGTACGCAACCTCTACAACCCCAACGTCGAGTTCCACTGGCATATCCTGCCGGCGCTGGTGGCCATCATCACCACCACCGGCTGTCTGATTGTCACCGCCCTCTCGGTCGCGCGGGAGCGGGAAGAGGGCACCTTCGATCAGTTGCTGGTCTCCCCCCTCACCGCAGGCTGGATCATGGCGGGCAAGGCGGTGCCCGGCATCATGGTGGCGGTGGGGCAAGGGTGCATAGTCGCGCTGGCCGCCCGTTTTGTCTTTCACCTCCCCTTTGCCGGCAGCCTCAGCCTGCTGATGGCGGGCATGGTCTGCTACGGGCTGGCGCTGGCCGGGATCGGGCTCTTCATCTCGTCGTTCTGCTCGACCCAGCAGCAGGCCTTTCTCGGGGTCTTCTCCTTCACCGTACCGGCGGTGATCCTCTCGGGCTACATCTCGCCGGTGGAGAACATGCCGCAGGTGTTCCAGTGGCTGGCGGCCATCGACCCCCTCACCCACTTCATCGTGCTGCTCAAGGGGGTCTTCCTCAAGGGGTTTGACTGGTCGGCCGCCTGGCCCCTGCTCTGGCCGCTGCTCGCCATCGCCGGCGTCACCCTGTCGCTGGCGCTCGCCATGTTCCGCCGCCATATCGCCTGACGTGCCGCCTTGATCAGCTCATGCCGGTCTCGCCCAGTGCGAGACCGGCCTTTTTCCGACAGAAGTTTTCACTCCCCGGCTTTTGCTAAAGCGCTCTTGCTCTCAGCCATCCCTAACTCCAAGCCAGCGCAGAAATCATCAACTGGTATACCTATTTTTGTATATCTTTGAATTTTATCGAATTACCCCTGACGAGATATATAAATAGACACTTGATTTGCATCAATTGCCCGCCCCGACTGACTGGGTAGCCTAGCCCCAGAATGATGTTTTATTACTCCAAACTAGAGGCAATCATGAGCAAAGTCAGACTGGTCGTTGTGGGTAACGGCATGGTGGGGCACCGCTTCATCGAAGAGTTGATCGAGCGGGCCGACCCGGGCCACTACGAGATCACCGTCTTCGGTGCAGAACCCCGTCCCGCCTACGATCGCGTCCATCTATCCTCCTACTTCTCCCATCACACCAGCGAAGATCTCTCCCTCGTCAAACCCGGTTTCTACGACAAGCACGGCATCCGCCTGCTGCTCGGCGAAGCGGTGAAAAAAATCGACAGGGCCAACCGCGAAGTGCACTCCAACAAGGGCACTGTGGTCGGGTACGACAAGCTGGTGCTGGCCACCGGCTCCTACCCCTGGGTGCCGCCCATCCAGGGCAGTCAGCACCATGAGTGCTTCGTCTATCGCACCATCGAGGATCTGAAAACCATCCGCAGCGCCGCCAGGAGCGGCAAGAGCGGGGTGGTGATCGGTGGCGGCCTGCTTGGCCTCGAAGCCGCCGGCGCCCTCAAGGCGCTGGGTCTCGAGACCCACGTGGTGGAATTTGCCCCTGTGCTGATGGCCGAGCAGCTCGACGGTCAGGGCGGCCAGCTGCTGCGCCGCAAGATTGAATCCATGGGGGTGCAGGTACACACCAGCAAGAGCACCAGCGAGATCCTGATGCATGGCGGCGAGCAGGCGAAACACCGCCTCGCCTTTGCTGACGGCAGCCAGCTTGAAGTGGATGTGGTGGTCTTCTCCACCGGTATCCGTCCGCAAGATACCCTTGGCCGTTACGGTAATCTCGCCATCGCCGAGCGCGGCGGCATCGTCATCGACGCTCACTGCCTCACCTCAGACCCCGACATCTACGCCATCGGCGAGTGCGCCGCCTGGCAGGGCCGCTTCTTCGGGCTGGTGGCACCGGGCTACAAGATGGCCCAGATCACCGTCGACCATCTGCAGGGCGGCGACAGCCGCTTCGAGGGGGCGGACATGAGCGCCAAGCTCAAGCTGCTCGGCGTCTCCGTCGGCTCCATCGGTGATGCCCACGGCCGCACTCCGGGCAGCCACAGCTATGTGTTTCAGGACGATCAGGCTGGCGTCTACAAGAAGATCGTGGTGAGCGAGGACAACAGCCGATTGCTCGGCGCCGTGCTGGTGGGTGACGTGGAAGATTACGGCAACCTGCTGCAGATGATGCTCAACGCCCTGCCGCTGCCGAGCCACCCGGACACCCTGATCCTGCCCGCCTACGCCGGAGCCAAACCGACGCTGGGGGTGGATGCCCTGCCGGAGAGCGCCCAGATCTGCTCCTGCTTCGACGTCTCCAAAGGGGACATCGCCAAGGCCGTAGCCGAGGGTCACACCACGCTGGCCGCCATCAAACAGCACACCAAGGCCGGTACCGGCTGCGGCGGCTGTGTGCCGCTCATCAGTCAGGTGCTCAACGCCGAGCTGGTGAAGCAGGGCATCGAGGTCAACAACCACCTCTGCGCCCACTTCCCCCACTCCCGTCAGGAGCTGTTCCATCTGGTCAAGGTGGAGGGGATCAAGAGCTTCGACGAGCTGCTGGCCAAACACGGTCAGGGCTATGGCTGCGAGGTGTGCAAACCGACCGTCGCCTCCATCCTCGCCTCCTGCTGGAACGAGCATGTGCTGAGCCCGCGCAACACCCCGCTGCAGGACACCAACGACATCTTCCTCGGCAACATGCAGAAGGACGGCAGCTACTCCGTCATCCCGCGCATGGCGGGCGGTGAAGTGACCCCGGAAGGGCTGCTGGCGGTGGCCGAAGTGGCCCGCGACTACAAGCTCTACACCAAGATCACCGGCGCCCAGCGCATCGGTCTGTTCGGGGCCCAGAAGGACGATCTGCCCGCCATCTGGCGCAAGCTGCTGGCGGCCGGATTCGAGACCGGTCAGGCCTACGCCAAGGCACTGCGCATGGCCAAAACCTGCGTCGGCAGCACCTGGTGCCGCTTCGGCGTGCAGGACAGCGTTGGCCTCGGGGTCTTCCTCGAGAACCGCTACAAGGGGATTCGCACCCCGCACAAGATGAAGTTCGGCGTCTCCGGCTGTACCCGCGAATGCGCGGAGGCCCAGGGTAAGGATGTCGGCATCATCGCCACCGACGCGGGCTGGAACCTCTATGTGGGCGGCAACGGCGGTATGAAGCCGCGCCACGCCGACCTGCTGGCGTCTGACCTCGACCGCGAGACCCTCATCCAGCTGATTGACCGCTTTATGATGTTCTACGTCACCAGCGCCGACAAACTGCAGCGCACCTCGGTCTGGCTCGGCAATCTGGAAGGGGGCGTCGACTACCTGCGCGAGGTGATCGTCGACGACAAGCTGGGGCTGGCCGACACGCTGGAACGCGATATCCAGACCCTCATCGACAGCTACGAGTGCGAATGGTCGCGCACCCTCAATGAAGAGGAAGCGCTCAAGCGTTTCAGCCACTTCATCAACAGCGACAAGCGCGACCCGGACGTGCAGTTCGTCAGCGAACGCGACCAGCACCGACCGGCGACCCCGGCCGAGCGCATCCCCGTCTACCAGATCGAGGTGGAAACCAAATGATGAAACTTGCCTGCCAACTCAACGACATCCTGCCGGGCACCGGCGTCTGTGCACTCATTGAAGGTCGCCAGATCGCTCTGTTCCGCCCGAGCGCGGCCGCCGAGGTGTTCGCCATCGACAACCGGGATCCCTTCTTCGCCGCCAACGTGCTGTCGCGGGGCCTGATTTGCGAACACGACGGCGAGCTCTGGGTGGCCAGCCCGCTCAAGAAGCAGCGCTTTCGCCTGAGCGACGGCCACTGTTTCGACAACCCTGAGATGTCGGTGCAGAGCTACCCCGTTGAAGTGCGCGACCAGCAGGTCTGGGTCGCCGTCTAACACCAGACCCCACCCCGGCCCTCCCCTTCACAGGGAAGGGAGCAAAAAGCCCCTCCCCCTTGACAAGGGGGAGGCAGGGAGGGGGTTAAAAAACAGTCAGGGCTGCCCGCGGGCGGCCCTCTTGAAGGAAACAAAGATGTATACCGAAACCATTAACAAGTGCGCCGCCAACGCGGCCCGCATCAACCGCTTCGAGCGCAGCGACAAGCTCGGCTTCTGGCTCAGCTCCGCCATGGCGGGGGCCTATGTGGGCCTTGGCATCATCCTCATCTTCACCCTCGGCAATCTGGTGGATCCCGCCATCCGGCCGCTGGTGATGGGGGCCACCTTCGGCATCGCTCTGACCCTGGTGATCATCGCCGGCTCCGAGCTGTTTACCGGCCACACCATGTTCCTCACCTTCGGGGTGAAGACCGGCAAAATCACCATGGCCGACCTGCTGCGTATCCTGCCGCAGACCTGGGCGGGCAACCTGATTGGCTCCATCCTGGTGGCGCTGATCTACTCCTACGGCGGCAGCCTGCTGCCGGACGCGGGCAGTCTGGCCCACAAGGTGGCGCTGGCCAAAACCCAGGCACCTGCCCTGACCCTGTTTATGAAGGGGATCCTCTGCAACTGGCTGGTCTGCCTTGCCATCTGGATGGCGCTGCGCACCGAGGGTGCCGCCAAGTTCATCGCCATCTGGTGGTGCCTGCTGGCCTTTATCGCCTCCGGCTACGAACACTCCATCGCCAACATGACCCTGTTCGCCCTCTCCTGGTTTGGTGCCCACTCGGATGCCTACACCCTGAGCGGCATCGGCCACAACCTGCTGTGGGTGACGCTGGGCAACACCGTCTCCGGCGCCCTCTTCATGGGCCTCGGCTACTGGTATGCCACCCCCAAGGCTGAGCGCCCGGTCGCGGTGAGCGAGACCACCAGCACCGCCAGCCAGACCCAAACCGCCTGATCAGGAGGCCCCATGGACTACTTGCCCATCTTTTGCCGACTCGACAACAAACCCGTGCTGCTGGTCGGCGGCGGCGAGGTAGCGGAGCGCAAGGCGCGCCTGCTGCTGGATGCCGGTGCCCACCTCACCGTGGTCGCCCCCGAGCTCGACCCAGAGCTGGCGGAACTGGCGGCCAACGGCAGCATCGAGTGGCTGGCCGGCGAATTTGCGCCGCAGCAACTGGCGGGCAAGTGGCTGGTGGTGGCCGCCACCGATCGGCGCGAGGTGAATGCCCTGGTCTACCAGAGCGCCAATCAGGCGCGGATCTTTGCCAACGTGGTGGATGACCCGAAACGCTCCAGCTTCATCATGCCGTCGATCATCGACCGCTCGCCGCTGATGGTGGCCATCTCCTCCGGTGGCAAGGCGCCGGTGCTGGCCCGCTTGCTGCGGGAAAAACTCGAAGCCCTGCTGCCCCAGCATCTGGGCGCCGTGGCGACCTTTGCCGGCAGCCTGCGGGAGCGGGTCAAGGCGCGCTTCGCCAGCATGGGGGAGCGGCGCCGCTTCTGGGAACGGCTGCTCGGGGCCGACCGGCTCGGGCAGGCGCTGGCGCGGGGCGATAGCGCCTCTGCCCACCAGCTGGCCGACAGCCTGTTTGCCGACGAGCGCCAGAGCGCTGGCGAAGTGGTACTGGTGGGGGCTGGCCCCGGCGATCCCGGCCTGCTCACCCTGCACGCCCTGCGCCAGATGCAGCAGGCGGACGTGGTGGTCTATGACCGGCTGGTCTCCGATGAGGTGATGGCCCTGGTGCGCCGGGATGCCAAGCGCATCTTCGTCGGCAAGCAGGCGGGCAACCACTGCGTACCGCAGGAGGGGATTAACCAGCTCTTGCTGGAAGAGGCGCAGAAGGGGCAACGGGTAGTGCGGCTGAAGGGGGGCGACCCCTTTATCTTCGGTCGCGGCGGCGAGGAGCTGGAGACGCTGGTCGGCAGCGGCATCGGCTTTCAGGTGGTGCCGGGGATCACCGCGGCCAGCGGCTGCGCCGCCTACGCCGGTATTCCGCTGACCCACCGCGATCACGCCCAGAGCGTGCGTTTCGTCACCGCCCACGGCAAGGGGGGCGCCCGGGATCTCGACTGGCCGCTGCTCGCCAAGGACAAACAGACGCTGGTGTTCTACATGGGGCTCTCATCCTGCGCCACCATCCGCGAGCAGCTGCTGGCCCACGGCAAGGCAGGCAACACCCCGGTGGCGCTGATCGAGCGCGGCACCCAACCCTGCCAGCGGGTCATTCGCGGCACTCTCGATGAGCTACCCGCGCTGGCGGTGGGGGTCGAGAGTCCTGCCCTGATCATGGTGGGCTCGGTGGTGACCCTGGCCGACCGGCTCGCCTGGTTTGGCGAGGCCCCGCAGCGCCAGCGAGCCCTCGCCTGAGGGATCATCGGCAACTCACCATGAGGCCACCAGCAGGTGGCCTCACTTTTACCCCCCTCTTCTCCCATCACGGTCATAACCTGTTGTTTTAAGTCTGGTATCCTATGGGCATTGAGCCCTTGGCTACCATCTCAGGAATTCATCCCATGTCTCTTCCCATCAAGAACAGCGCCAGGCAGCGCGCGGATGACAGATCCCGCATTCTCAGCCTGCTGCTGCGCGATGATGCCCTCACCGACAGCCTGCTCGACCCGCAGGTGGTGCAGGATGCCGAGCAGCGCGATCAGACCAGCGAACTCACTGCGCTGGTCAACGGGTTGCCCGCCGCCGACGTCGCCGATGCGCTGGAGTCGCTGCCGCCCGATGAGCGTCATGCCCTGTGGGCGCTGGTGGAGGAGGAGAAGCGCGGCCAGATCCTGGTCGAAGCGTCGGAGACGGTGTGGGACAGCCTCATCAGCGGGATGAGCGACAAGGAGCTGCTGCACGCCCTGCGCACCCTGGATATCGACGACCAGATCTATCTGGGCCAGTACCTGCCGCGCAACCTGATGGGGCGGCTGCTCACCTATATGGCCCCCGCCGACCGGGATCGGGTGCGGGAGGTGATCCGCTACGGCAAGCACACCGTCGGCGCCATGATGGACTTCGAGATCATCACCATCCGCCCCGAGGTGACGCTCGCCACGGTGCAGCGCTATCTGCGCCTGCGCGGCAAGATCCCCGCCAACACCGACAAGCTGTTCGTCATCGATCGGCGCAACCACCTGCTGGGGGAGCTGGCCCTCACCACTGTACTGCTGCACAAGCCCGCTACCCTGGTGAGCGATGTGATGGAGCGAGATCCGGTCACCTTCGATCCGGAGGATAACGACGAAGCGGCGGCCCGCACCTTCGAGCGGGATGACCTGCTCTCCGCCGCCGTGGTGGATGGCAAGGGCAAGCTGATGGGCCGCCTCACCGTCGAAGAGGTGGTGGATCTGGTCTATGAGGAGAGTGACACCGACCTGCGCCGGATGGGGGGTATCAGCGAGGATGAAGACGTGTTCGCGCCCGTCTCCAAGGCGGTCAAGACCCGCTGGGCCTGGCTTGCCATCAACCTCTGCACCGCCTTTGTCGCCTCGCGGGTGATCGGCCTGTTCGAGCACACCATCTCCCAGCTGGTAGCACTGGCGGCGCTGATGCCCATCGTCGCCGGGATCGGCGGCAACACCGGCAACCAGACCATCACCATGATAGTGCGGGCGCTGGCGTTGCAGCACATTCAGGCGGGCAACCTCTCCTTCCTGCTGCTGCGGGAACTCGGCGTCGCCTTTATCAACGGGCTGGTGTGGGGCGGCACCATGGGCATTGCCACCTATCTGCTCTATCAGGATGCGGCGCTCGGCGCCGTGATGACGCTCGCCATGATGCTCAACCTGCTGGTGGCGGCGTTGATGGGGGTGATTATCCCCATGACCATGACCCGCCTCGGCCGCGACCCGGCAGTCGGTGCCAGCGTGATGATCACCGCCATCACCGACACCGGCGGCTTCTTTATCTTCCTCGGGCTGGCGACCCTGTTCCTGCTGTAAACCGTGCGTTGAAAACAACAAGGGAGCCACTGGCTCCCTTGTTGTTTCAGGCGCGTTTGCCCGCCCCTGCCGTTGGGCTGCTTATCGCTTGTCAGCGGTGATCAGCAAGCCATTGGTGTCGGGGAAACCGATGACCAGCGCCTCTTTTTTGGCATCCGTGGTAAAGGTGGTGACATAGGCAACTCTGTTATCCATCGCCCGGGCCAGAGCAGCATTCCAGAGGTTTTCGATCGGCGTGGCTGCAGCGGATTGCTTGAAGTTGCACTTGCCAAACCCAGTCATGGTCAGCTTGCTCAACCCGGCCGTCGCACTCCCCTCGCCCACCAGCGTACAACCTGCCGCCGGAAACTCGATCGCTACCGTCAGCTTGCCGCCGTTGTTGGTGGTATCCACCTTGCCCACCATGTCGCTGCTGAAGCCATCGCTGTCCGTGGCACTCCAGCTGGCCGTGGTTACCGCTTTGGTGGTCAGGGCCGTCACCGCCACATGACCGCTGAAACCGGAATAGATGGGGGAGTTGTCGGAGAACTTGGTGCCGGTTCGGGTGAAATCAAAAACCCAGCGCTTGATCTCCTTGCCCTGCAGATCGATGACCGGCTGATCCTGGAAGGTGATGAGGTTGTGGTCGTTGGTCACCGAGCTGAGCGCCGTGCTGGTGCCGAGCCGTTCGCTGTTGCGGATCAACTGCACCGGGTAGATCCCGTCTTTGTCGGCTTTCTGGTCAGCCTGACCCAGCCACTGGCTGTTGGTCTCGACCTTGCCCACCTGATGATCCACCCAGACACCCCAGTACTGCACGGTTTCACCCTTCGGGTAGACCAGCGCCAGACCATCCAGATCCTTGATCATGCGCGGCGTCGCCTTGTCGCCGTCGCGGCTCATCAGATTCGCTTGGTAAAGACCCGCCTCCGGCAGGGCCAGTGGCACCCGCTTGGCAATACTGTTGGCAGCTTTTTCGCTGTCACAGGCAGACAGGGCCGCAGCGCAGGCGATGGCCAGCAGCGCTTTGTTGTGCATTTTCATGAAGTTTTATTCCTTGCTGTCGCTTTGTAATTTTTAGATGCAATCAATCGCCGCTGAATTTAAGGGAAAGGTCATCTATCAGTCGAATGGAGATCTGTAACCAACCATTACAGCCTCGCAGGAGCGGCAGGCCGCGCCGCTTGCCCCGACCGCACAGCGGTGACGACAACAGGGTGACTAACAGTGAAATAGCATTGAGGGTTGCGGCCCTGAAGCAAGACAAAAAAGAGATTAAAATCAGATCTATAACTCTATTAACAGGAGGGTAATTAGCCCGAATTGCCAGCCTGCTCACAATCGGATTCTTTTGCTGTCGATAGAATGCACCACGCTGGCATACCCATAACAAGAGAATCCAACAATGAAAACCACCCTCAAACTGAGCGCGGTGGCAGTTATCTTTTTGCTGTCCGGCTGTGACGACAACAACTCTCAGGCCCCCGGTGATCTCACCCTGCGGCTGATCGAAACCTCTGATATCCACTCCAACCTGCTGAGTTACGACTACTACCAGAACAAGCCGGATGCCTCGCTGGGCTTCGCCCGCACCGCTGTGCTGATCCGCAAGGCCCGCGAAGAGAACGCCAACAACTTGCTGATCGACAACGGCGACCTGATCCAGGGCACCCCGCTGGCCGACTATATTCACGACCAGCAGGTCAAACAGCAGTGGCTGAGCAAGCAGACCCACCCCGCCATCAAGGCGCTCAACACCATGAGCTATGATGTCGGCAACCTGGGCAACCACGAATTCAACTTCGGTCTCGACTTCCTCTCCGAGACCCTGAAAGGGGCCAACTACCCCTACATCAACGCCAACGTCTTCCAGGCCGATGCCTTCAGCCGTGATGGCAAGGGCACCATCGACTGGAGCAAGCAGAAGTTCAAACCCTATGTGGTGCTGGATCGTCAGGTGAAGGATGCCAACGGCAATACCCAGACCATCAAGGTCGGTGTGCTGGGCCTGACTCCGCCCCAGATCACCCAGTGGGACAAGCGCAATCTGGAAGGCAAGGTGGTGGTGGCCGATATGGTCGAGACCGCCGAGCACTATGTACCCGAAATCCGCGCCAAGGGCGCTGACATCGTCGTGGTCGTGGCCCACACCGGCATCATTGGTGACCCGCGCGAACCCATGATGGAGAATGCCGCCCTGCCGCTGGCCAAAGTGAAAGGGGTCGATGCCCTGCTGCTGGGCCACGCCCACCGCACCTTCCCGGGCGACTACCCCAACATGACCGACGTGGACAACGAGAAAGGCACCCTGGCGGGCGTACCGACCGTGATGCCGGGCGTCTGGGGTAACCACCTCGGCATCATCGACCTGCACATGACCTGGAAAGAGGGTCGCTGGGAAGTGGCCTCCAGCCAGTCCCAGCTGCGCAAGATCGACAGCAGCGCCAGCAGCACCGAAGATCAGGCGGTGGTCGATCAGGTCATTGCCGAGCACGAGCAGGCCAACCAGTGGCTGGACGAGCCCCTCAGCAAGATCACCAAGCCAATCCACAGCTTCTTCGCGCTGGTGCAGGATGACCCCTCCATCCAGATCGTCAGCGACGCCCAGCTGTGGCATGCCAAGAAACTGCAACAGGATGGTCAGCTCAAGGAGAAATGGCCCATCCTCTCCGCCGCCGCGCCATTCCGTGGCGGTCGCAACGGCCCGACCGACTTCACCTATGTACCGGCTGGCGATATCTCCCTGCGCAACGTGGCCGACCTCTATGTCTACCCCAACACCCTACAGGTGGTCGCCATCAATGGCGCGACCGTACAGGAGTGGCTGGAGAAGAGCGCCGTCCAGTTCAACAAGATCGATGCCGCCAGCACCGCCACCCAGTGGCTGGTGAACGAGAAGTACCGCACCTACAACTTCGACGTGATTGACGGGGTGAACTATCAGGTCGATGTGACCAAACCCGCCCGTTACGATGTGGATGGCAACAAGGTGAGCGACAGCTATCGCATCACCAACCTCACCTATCAGGGCAAGGCAATCGACCCGGCCCAGATGTTCTACGTGGTGACCAACAACTACCGCGCCAGCGGTGGTGGCAACTTCCCGGGCATCAACGCCAAGGTGATCGTCCATGAAGATCAGTTCGAAACCCGCGAAGTGCTCTCCGAATACCTCAAGGATCTGGCAGAGAAGAATCCGGCCGGTTTCGAGCCCCCGGCAGACAACAACTGGCAGCTGGCCCCCCTGCCCGCCAATCTGGATCTGCGCATCTACAGCTCGCCACGCAGCGAGGCGCAAGCCCTGACCGGTGGCAAGCTGAACTATGTGGAGACCCTGCCGCCCACCGATGCCAAACACCCCGGCTTTGGTGTCTACAAGCTGGTGCTGGCACCCTGAGCCTCAGGGTTAATCCGGCAATAACCTCTGCAACCCCCTCCTGATACGAGGGGGTTTTTGATGGTGCAGGCAGAGGGTCAGCTCTTGTACGCCAGCCGCCACCTGCGGCAGTTCACGCAGCCCCTTTATCCCTTCACGCCATCATCCCCCTCTATCACACCATCCAGATCCCGGCTGGCCTGCCCCATACCGCCCATAAAAGAACAGGCCCACCGAAGTGGGCCTGCTGTTATCAGGGTGGGTGGGAGTATCGCGATAAAGGGCGCTACTCCCGCTCCTTCACATAAGGTGTACCAAGCGCCTTGGGCGCCACGGCGCGGCCGATAAAACCGGCCAGCAGGAACACGGTCAGAATGTAGGGCAGTGCCTCGATGGCCTGCACCGGAATAGCGAAACCACCGATGCTGACCCCTTGCAGCCGGATGGCGACCGCATCGAGGAAGCCGAACAGCAGACAGGCTGCCATGGCGTTCCAGGGGCGCCACTTGCCGAACACCAGCGCCGCCAGCGCCATAAAGCCCTTGCCCGCACTCATGTTGGGGATGAACTGGGCCGTCTGGGCCACCGCCAGATAGGTGCCACCGATACCGGCCAGCAGGCCGCCGATGAGGAGCGCGGTGTAGCGCATCCGCACCACAGAGATACCGGCGGTATCGACCGCTGCGGGCGCCTCACCCACCGCCCGCAGACGCAGACCGAAGCGGGTACGGAACATCACCCACCAGGCCAGCGGTACGCAGGCAAACGCCACGTACTCCAGCAGGGAGTGGCCGCTCAACAGCTCGCTGTAGAGCTGGCCGATCACCGGCACATCCCACAACTCCTTGGCATAGGGCAGATCGATGGGGGCGAAACGGGCATCACCGGAGAGCGCCGGAGTCTGGCCACCCTGATCGAACCAGTAACGGCCCAGGGTAACGGTCAGACCGGCCGCCAGAATGTTGATGGCCATGCCGCTCACCACCTGATCACCGCGATGGGTGATGGTGGCAAAGCCGTGCATCAGGGCAAACAGGATGGAGACACCCACCCCGGCACCCAGACCTACCCAGGCAGAACCGGAGACCGCCGCCGCCGCACCACTGGCGAACGCCGCCGCCAGCAGTTTGCCTTCCAGCGCGATGTTGACCACCCCGGAGCGCTCGCAGAACATGCCCGCCATGGCGGCCAGAATCAACGGCGGCGCAGTACGAATGGTCGCATCCAGCATCAGGATCAGAATTTCAAACATGATCAGACTCCTTTAGCTTGCGCGGCTGAGCGGTTGGCAAACGCCAGATAGAGCTGCTCGATGCGCGGACGCATCATGTGCTCAAGGGCGCCACAGAACAGGATCACCAGACCCTGCAACACCACCACGATGTTGCGGTCGACACCGAACTCGAAGCTGAGCTCGGCGCCCCCCTGATAGAGGAAACCGAACAGCAGGCTGGCGATGATGACGCCGACCGGATGGTTGCGCCCCATCAGCGCCACCGCGATACCGGTGAAGCCGAACCCTTCCACGAAGTTGAGCTTGATCTGGTGCAGCTCACCCTGCAGCACGTTGAGGGCAAAGAAGCCCGACAGCATGCCGGAGATCACCATCGCCAGGATCACCACCTTGGGATAGGAGATACCGGCATAGGCGGAGGCACTTTGGCTGGCGCCGACCGAGCGGATCTCGTAACCCCAGCGAGTGTGCCAGATAAAGACCCACACCAGCGCCGCACAGATCAGCGCCCAGAAGAAGCTGATATTGAGCGGGCTGTTGGGGATCTCCATCCCGAACAGGTTCGCCAGCCCGCTCATCTTGGGCAGCCAGCTTGCTTCGGCAAACACCTTGCTCTCGGTCGCCATCGAGCCGGGCGGCTTGAACACCTCCACCAGCAGATAGGCCATCAGGGAGGCGGCGATGAAGTTGAACATGATGGTGGTGATAACGATATGGCTGCCGCGCTTGGCTTGCAGCCAGGCCGGAATAAAGGCCCAGGCCGCACCGAACAGACCACCGGCAATGATGGAGAGCGGCAACAGCAGGGCAAACGGCAGCACATCGCCGAGCATCAGACAGACCAGACCCACGCCGAGCCCGCCGATATAGGCCTGACCCTCACCACCGATGTTGAACAGACCGGCATGGAAGGCGACCGCCACCGACAGACCGGTAAAGATAAAGCCGGTTGCGTAGTAGAGGGTGAAGCCGACCCCTTCACCGGTACCGAACGCGCCGTACCACATGATCTTGGCGGCATCGACCGGGTTGATGTCGAGGTAATAGAACAGAATGGCCGACACCAGGAAGGCCAGCAGGATGTTAACCGCAGACAAGACGCCTACGGAGACCCAGGCTGGAATACGTACTTGGCTCA
Source organism: Aeromonas sp. ANP5 (assembly GCF_963870295.1). Classification (NCBI taxonomy): domain Bacteria; kingdom Pseudomonadati; phylum Pseudomonadota; class Gammaproteobacteria; order Aeromonadales; family Aeromonadaceae; genus Aeromonas; species Aeromonas sp. ANP5. The sequence continues at coordinate 24,991 of NZ_CAWMRY010000049.1, forward strand.
TCAGTGGGCCTCCTTGGCTACGCCAGACACGCCAGCAACTTCGTCCGGCACTATGTTTGCCATCATCAGACCAATGGTGCGCTCATCCGCCTTGGCACCATCCAGCTCGCCGACGATGCGACCGTCGGCAATGACCAGAATCCGGTCAGCGAGGCTCATGATCTCGTCCAGCTCCACCGAGACCAGCAGCACCGCCTTGCCCTTGTCGCGCATGGCGATGATCTGCTGGTGGATATATTCGATGGCGCCGATGTCGACCCCGCGGGTCGGCTGGCCGATCAACAGCACATCCGGGTCCTGCTCAACTTCACGGGCGATCACCAGCTTCTGCTGGTTGCCACCGGAGAAGTTGGCGGTCTTGTGATCGGGATGGGGCGGGCGCACGTCCCACTTCTCCATCTTGGCCTGGCAATCCTGCTGGATCGCCTCCTTGTTCTGCAGCCAACCCTTGTTGTATTGCGGGCGGCGGTGATAGCCGAGAATAAAGGCCTCTTTCGCCTCGAAGCGGTTGATCAGCCCCATCTTGTGGCGATCTTCCGGCACATGACCGAGGCCGTAGTTGCGCACCAACTCCGGATCGGCCGGGTGCTCAGCGCTCACCTTGTGCACGCCGCTGCGGCTGCTGATGGTAAAGCTGCCCTTGCTCGGCTTGAGAATGCCGCCAAGCAGACTGAGCAGTTCGGACTGACCGTTGCCGGAGACCCCGGCGATGCCGACCACTTCACCGGCCCGCACCTCGAAGCTGACCGATTTGACCCGCTCCACCTTGCTGGCATCGAAGTAGCTGAGCCCTTCGATCTTCAGCTTGGCTTCACCGGGCTGGGTTGGCCCCTTGTCGACCTTGAGGCGCACCTTGCGGCCCACCATCAGTTCGGCCAGTTGCTCCTTGTCGGTATCCTTGGTGGCGACGTGGGCCACCATCTCGCCACGGCGCATGATGGAGACCTGATCGGTAATGGCCAGGATCTCCCGCAGCTTGTGGGTGATAAGGATGATGGTTGCCCCCTGATCCCGCAGCTTTTTCAGCACCTCGAACAGGTGATCCGCCTCTTGCGGGGTCAGTACCCCGGTCGGCTCGTCGAGGATCAGGATGCGGGCGCCGCGATAGAGCGCCTTGAGAATTTCGACCCGCTGTTGCAAGCCAACCGGCAGATCTTCGACCTTCTCGTGCAGCGGCACATCGAGGCCATAATCCCGCGCCAGTTCGCCCAGCAGCTTTTCGGCTGACGCCACGCTCTGCTGAAGGTGCCAGCCGTTCTCTGCGCCGAGGATGACGTTTTCCAATACGGTGAAGTTATTGACCAGCATGAAGTGCTGGTGAACCATGCCCACCCCTGCGGCAATCGCATCTTGTGAGCCATGGGGTTTGAAAGGATTCCCGTCGATCAGCATCTCGCCTTTGTCGGCATGGTAAAAACCATAAATGATGCTCATCAGGGTGGACTTACCGGCGCCATTTTCGCCGACAATGCCGTGGATACTGCCTTTGCGAACCTTAAGGTCGATCAGCTTGTTGGCGTACACTTCGCCGAACCGCTTATCGATACCTCTTAATTCGATGGCATAGCGATCTGTCTGGTCCATGATGCAGCCCTGCGTTTCATGAAATAAGACTAAAAACCGGCCCGTGCGGGCCGGTGGTGCGTTGAGAGTCGTAGCAACTATCTAATTAGTATTTGCAGGTGTTATCGCTCATGTAGTCATGAACCTTGACCTTGCCAGCGATGATTTCAGCCTTGATGGCATCTACCTTGGCTTTCATTTCCGGGGTGATCAGCTTCTCGTTGTCCTTGTCGAGTGCCCAATCCACACCACCTTCGGCCAGACCCAGGTTCTTGATACCCGGCTTCCACTCGCCTTTGGCAGCGTCATCCCAGGTCTGGTAAGCGGCCAGACCCACAGACTTGACCATGGAAGTCAGCATGGTGCCCGGTTGCAGGTGGTTCTGGTTGGAATCCACACCGATGGCGAACTTGCCACTGTCCTTGGCTGCCTGATAGACACCGATACCGGTACCGCCGGCTGCGGCGTAAACCACGTCAGCGCCCTTGGCGAACTGGGACTTGGCCAGCTCGGCACCTTTCGCCGGGTCAGCAAACGCGGCCGGGGTAGAGCCCGCCATGTTCTGGAACACTTCGATCTTCGGATTGACGAACTTGGCACCCTGCTCGTAACCGCACTGGAATTTGCGGATCAGCGGGATATCCATGCCGCCCACGAAGCCGACCTTGCCGCTCTTGGAAGCGATGGCAGCCAGTGCGCCCACCAGGAAGGAACCTTCATGCTCCTTGAAGATAACGGACTGGACGTTCGGCTTGTCGACCACCATGTCGATGATGGTGAACTGGGTTTTCGGGAATTCGGTCGCTACTTTCTCAACGGCAGAACCCATGTTGAAACCGACCGCCACGATCGGGCCGTTGCCACGGCTTGCCAGACGACGCAGACCCTGCTCGCGCTGGGCTTCGTTCTGGGGTTCAAACTCTTTGACCTTGACGCCCTTGTCCTTGTTGTAGAGCTCGACGCCGTTACGGAACACGGCTTCGTTGAATGATTTGTCATACTTGCCCGCGGTGTCATAAATGACGGCTGGCTCGGAAGCAGCCTGAGCAGAGAGAGCAGCGAGAGTGAGGGAGGCCACAGTGGCCAGCTTGAGCACTTTAGTCACGATCGTATCCTTGATTGTTATTAAGTGAGGGAACTTGCTTGCCTGTCAGAGCAGGCTATCTAGCACGCAGGCTTACTCTAAGTCAGCCCCGATGCGGGTCAAGCAAATGATAAGGGAAAAACGTTTGCGTTAACGGTTTGAATTCTAAGCAAATAACCTTATAAGCAGTTGTTTTTTAGCTACTTTTCAGTTTTTTATGCTAACAACCAAAAGACCCAAACGACATTTCTCTTATTGTTCAGCAAGTTACTGTAAACCGTTTTCCCCTGTTATTCATCCAGCCCCCCGGCAAGCCCGTGATCCGGCTCGCAAAATCCCCACAAACCGTGCGAGCAAGGATTGGCTACAGCTGGAGACCTCCCCGTCCCGTTCTCTCTGCGCCAGCCAAAAATGGCCGCACCGGCGCCCTTGCAGGACCCCATCTCCCCCCTCCCCCCGAGTTTGGATTTGGTCTGGCAGGGGGATGGCCGTATAATCCCCGCCTGTATAAATAAACAGGAGTGGTGATGGACGTTTCAACCCTGCTCGACGGGCTCAACGACAAGCAAAGAGATGCCGTTGCGGCGCCCCGCAGCAACCTGCTGGTACTGGCCGGTGCCGGTTCGGGCAAGACCCGGGTGCTGGTGCACCGTATCGCCTGGCTGATGCAGGTGGAACGCTGTTCACCTTTCTCCATCATCGCGGTCACCTTTACCAACAAGGCGGCGGCCGAGATGCGCGGCCGGGTCGAGAAGGTGATCGGCGACGGCGTGCGCGGCATGTGGATCGGCACCTTCCACGGTATCGCCCACCGTTTGCTGCGGGCCCACCATCTGGATGCGGGCTTGCCGCAGGATTTCCAGATCCTCGACTCCGACGACCAGTACCGTCTCATTCGCCGGGTGCTCAAGGCGCTCAACCTCGACGAGAAGCACTGGGCCCCGCGCGCCGTGATGGGTTACATCAACGGCAAGAAAGATGAAGGCTTGCGCCCCGGCGACATCGACCTCTACGGCGACCCCGTCACCCGCACCTATCAGCAGATCTACAAGACCTATCAGGAGACCTGCGATCGCTCCGGTCTGGTGGACTTCGCCGAGCTGCTGCTGCGCGCCCACGAGCTGTGGCTCAACAAACCGCACATCCTCGAGCACTACCGCGACCGCTTCCAGAACATCCTGGTGGACGAGTTTCAGGATACCAACGGCATCCAGTACGCCTGGCTACGGATGCTGGCGGGCAACAGCGGCAAGGTGATGATCGTCGGCGACGATGACCAGTCCATCTACGGCTGGCGCGGCGCCAAGATCGAGAACATCCAGCGCTTCCTGACCGACTATCAGGGCGCCGAGACCATCCGTCTCGAGCAGAACTACCGCTCCACCGCCAATATCCTCAAAGCGGCCAACAGCGTCATCGCCAACAACGCCGAGCGCCTTGGCAAGGAGCTGTGGACCGAAGGGGCCGAGGGCGAGCCGATTTCCCTCTACGCCGCCTTCAACGAGGTGGACGAAGCGCGCTTCGTGGTCGGCCGTCTCAAGGATTGGAAGGAAAAGGGCGGCCTCCTGGCCGACTGTGCCATCCTCTATCGCTCCAACGCCCAGTCACGGGTGCTGGAAGAGGCGCTGATGCAGGACGCCATGCCGTATCGCATCTACGGCGGCCTGCGCTTCTTCGAACGGCAAGAGATCAAGGACGCCATGGCCTACCTGCGGCTTATCAACAACCGGGGCGACGACGCCAGCTTCGAGCGGGTGGTCAACACCCCGACCCGCGGCATCGGCGATCGCACCCTCGAGATCCTGCGCGGCAACGCCCGCGATCAGGGGCAGAACCTCTGGCAATCGGCCAAGGCCCTGCTCAACGACAAGGTGCTGACCGGTCGCGCCGGTAACGCGGTGCGCGGCTTTGTCGAGCTGATCGACGCGCTGGAGGAGCAGGTCGCCCTGCTGCCGCTGCACCAGCAGGCGGATATCGCCATCCAGAACTCCGGCCTCAAGGCCATGTATCTGGCGGAAAAGGGCGAGAAATCCCAGGCGCGGGTAGAGAACCTGGACGAACTGGTCACCGCCTGCCGCCAGTACCAGCGTCCGGACGAGCTGGAAGACATGAGCGATCTCTCCGCCTTCCTCGCCCACGCGGCGCTGGAGTCCGGCGAGAATCAGGCGGACGAATATGCCGATGCGGTGCAGCTGATGACATTGCACAGCGCCAAGGGCTTGGAGTTCCCGCTGGTGTTGCTGGTCGGCGTCGAAGAAGGCATGTTCCCCAGCCAGCAATCCACCGAAGAGTCGGGCCGGCTGGAAGAGGAGCGCCGCCTCTGTTACGTCGGCATGACCCGCGCCATGGAGAAGCTCTACATCTGTTATGCCGAGAGCCGCCGCATCTACGGCCGCGAGATGTTCCACAAGCCGAGCCGCTTTATCCGCGAAATGCCCGCCGAGTGTCTGGAAGAGATCCGGCTGCGCACTCAGGTCAGCCGCCCCACCCAGTACGGCCGCTTTAGCCAGAACGAGGTGCAGCAGAGCTTCGACGCCAGCGGCATCAAGCTCGGCCAGCGGGTGCTCCATCCGAAATTCGGGGAAGGGGTGGTACTCAACTTCGAAGGGGTCGGCCAGCAGAGCCGGGTGCAGATCCAGTTCGACGACGTCGGCGCCAAGTGGCTGGTGACGGCGTATGCCAGATTGGAAGCGCTTTAAATTGCCTAACAAAACAGCTCCGAAC
>NZ_CAWMRY010000050.1:0-30088 GCF_963870295.1 Aeromonas sp. ANP5
CCCAATACAAGAAACCCCGCTCATCGAGCGGGGTTTTTTATTGGTTGCCATTCAGAAAGTCGGCTGATAATTGACCTTTTATTCTCTCTTCCCTGCCGTTTTCTCTGTTTTTCCTCCCCGATTTTCTCCGGTTATGCCATCGCCGCTGGCGGTGGTTGTCGCTATAATGGACGCCCTCAAGCAAGGTGGTGGTATGAAAGCAGAATATCTACAGCGATTCGGGGGCATTGCCCGTCTTTATGGTCAGAGCGCACTGCGTTCCTTTAGCCAGGCCAAGGTCTGTGTGGTGGGGATCGGTGGCGTCGGTTCCTGGGCGGCAGAGGCGCTGGCCCGCGCCGGTATCAACCAGATCACCCTGATCGACATGGATGATATCTGCATCACCAACACCAATCGCCAGATCCACGCCATGCAGGGGACGGTTGGTCGCCTCAAGACCGAGGTGATGGCCGAGCGCATTCGCGCCATCAATCCGGATTGCGAAGTGATCGAGGTGGACGATTTCGTCACCGCCGACAACCTGGCCGAGCATATCAAGCGAGAGTTTGACTATGTGGTGGACGCCATCGATTCGGTCAAGGCCAAGGTGGCGCTGATTGCCTTCTGCAAGCGTAACAAGATCCCGGTGATTGTAGCGGGTGGTGCCGGCGGGCAGATGGATCCGACCCAAATCACCGTGGCCGATTTGGCCAAGACCATTCAGGATCCGCTCGCTGCTAAGGTTCGCTCCGACCTGCGCCGGTTGCACAACTTCAGCAAGAATCCGGCGCGCAAATTCGGAGTGGAGTGTGTCTTCTCAACCGAGCAGTTGAGTTATCCGGATGGTAATGGTGGCACCTGTCAGGCCAAGGCGGCCAGCGATGGCACCATGAAGATGGATTGCGCCTCCGGTTTTGGCGCCGTGACGCCGGTGACGGCAACCTTCGGGCTGGTTGCCGCGTCCCGGGTATTGAAGAAGATTGCCGAGCGGGGCACCCGAGCCGAGAAAGAGGCAGGGAATGAAGATGCTGGGTCGATTAGCGAAGCCTAATCGACCACTGAACAAGGCGGGTTAGACCGCTTGTTCCCGGATCGCCAGTACGATCGCTCTGAGCCCGTTACCTCGTGACGGGCTCAAGTGTTTTTCAAGTCCCAGTTCGCTGAAATAGTCTTCCATATCAAAAGCCTGGATCGCCGCAGACGATTGGTGGTTGAGTGCTGCCAGCACGATGACGATGAGGCCCCGCACGATGCGAGCATCGGAATCACAGGCAAAGTGCCAGCAGCCATCCTCGCTTTGTTCTCCCTTCAGCCAAGCCTGGCTTTCACACCCCTTGAGGCGGAACTCCTCCTGCTGCCATTTGGCGGGTAGCGCTGGCAGCTGCTTGCCGAGCTGGATGATGAGCCGGTACTGGTTCTCCCAGCCGTGAGCGGCGGCAAACTGCTGGCGGATGGTGTCGGCGTTGGGCTCAATGCCAATCTGGGTATAGCTTGCGAGGTCACTCATTCGGTTGTCTGCCTTAGAAGAAGTCACTGAGTTTGTGCAGGGCGGCCAGCAGGGCGTCGACATCGTCCCGATTGTTGTAGCAGGCCAGCGAGGCGCGCATGGTGCCGCCGATCCCGAGGGATTCCATCAGTGGCATGGCGCAGTGATGGCCGACTCGCAGGGCGATACCCTGCATGTCGAGCAGGGTAGCAGCATCTTGCGGGTGGATGTCGTCGAGCAAGAAAGAGACAGCACCGGCGCGTTGGCCGGGTTCGCCGACCAGACGCAACCCCGGCACCTGTTGCAGGCCAGCTACCAGATAGTCGGTCAGTGCCTGCTCATGTTGGGCGAGCCATTGCCGGTCTTGCGCCATCACAAAGTCGATGGCGGCGGCGAGGCCGATAGCGCCAGCGATATGGGGGGTGCCCGCCTCGAATTTGAAAGGCAGGGTATTGAAGGTGGTGCCGCTGAAACTGACCCGATCGATCATCTCGCCACCGGCTTGCCAGGGCGGCATCCGCTCCAATAGCTCGGTGCGGCCCCACAACACACCGATGCCGGTCGGGCCATAGAGCTTGTGGCCGGAGAAGGCGTAGAAGTCGCAACCGATGGCTTGCACATCGACGTCGAGATGCGCCACCGCCTGAGCACCGTCGCTCAGGGTCAGAGCGCCGACTACCTTGGCGGCAGCCACTATCTCTTTGACTGGATTGACGGTACCGAGGGCATTGGAGACGTGGGCCACGCTCACCAGCCGGGTGCGTGGCCCCAGCATAGCGTGATAGGCGGCCAGATCGAGATCGCCCCGCTCATCGAGGGGGATCACCCGGATCACTGCGCCGGTGCGTTGGGCGACCAGTTGCCACGGGACGATGTTGGCGTGGTGCTCCAGGGTGCTGAGGATAATTTCGTCCCCCGCCTTGAGCTCGCTCATCCCCCAGCTCTGGGCCACCAGATTGATCGCCTCCGTGGTGCCACGGGTCCAGATCACCTCTTGGCCGCGAGGCGCATTGATAAAGCGGGCGACCGTTTCGCGGGCGGCCTCGAAGGCGCGGGTTGCGCGACCACTCAGGGCGTGGGCGGCACGGTGCACATTGGCGTTGTCGGCCCCATAGTAGTGAGCGATGGCATCCAGTACCGCGCGCGGCTTCTGGGTGGTGGCGGCGTTGTCCAGATAGACCAGAGGGTGGCCGTTTACCTCCTGCGCCAAGGCCGGAAACTGGCTGCGCAGTTGGTCGTGCTGTTGCTGATTCATGCTCCCCTCATCATCTGGAAAAAGTCATCATCTCGAAAGGTCGGTCATGATCCTGAAAATAGCGCCCGAACACAAGGCGCGATAAGCCCGATGGGCGGTTGCCTGCCGTGCAGCAGGTAGGGCTCGTCGGGTGATTTCTGGTACAATGCCGCCCCTCATCATAAGCCAAGAGATCCGGCCCATGAAGCTCAACCCCAATCAGAACGAAGCGGTCAAGTATGTCTCCGGCCCTTGCCTGGTGCTGGCGGGTGCCGGATCGGGCAAGACCCGCGTCATCACCAACAAGATTGCCTATCTGGTGCAGCAGTGCGGCTACAGTGCGCGCAATATCGCAGCGGTCACCTTTACCAACAAGGCGGCGCGGGAGATGAAGGAGCGGGTCGGCCAGACTTTGGGCCGCAAGGAGGCGCGGGGGCTGATGGTCTCCACCTTCCATACCCTGGGTCTCGATATCATTCGTCGTGAGCACAAGAGCCTGAATCTCAAGGCCAACTTCTCCCTGTTCGATGACACCGACCAGCTGGCGCTGCTGAAAGAATTGACTGAAGACGAGCTCGACAACGACAAGGACAAGCTCTCGGCCCTTATCAGCCAAATCTCCAACTGGAAGAACGACCTCATCCTGCCTGCTCGTGCCATGCGTATCGCTCGCGGGCCGGAAGAGGTGTTGATGGCCCAGCTCTACGAGCGTTATCACCGCCAGATGGTGGCCTATAACGCGCTGGATTTTGACGACCTCATCGTGATGCCGACCCTGCTGCTCAAGAGCAATCAGGAGGTGCGCGAGCGCTGGCAGAACAAGATCCGTTATCTGCTGGTCGATGAGTACCAAGACACCAACACCAGCCAGTACGAGCTGGTGAAGCAGATCGTCGGCGAGCGGGCCCGTTTTACCGTGGTAGGGGATGATGACCAGTCCATCTACTCCTGGCGCGGTGCCAAGCCGCAGAATCTGGTGCTGCTGAGCGAGGATTTCCCCAGCCTCAAGCTGATCAAGCTGGAGCAGAACTACCGCTCCAAGCGGCGGATCCTCAAGTGCGCCAACATCCTGATCGCCAACAACCCGCACGTCTATGACAAGGCGCTCTTCTCCGAGCTGGATGAGGGGGTGAAGCTCAAGGTGCTGTTCGCCAAGAACGAGGAGCACGAAGCGGAGCGGATCGCTGCCGAGATGATGGGACACAAGTTTATGAACCGCACCCGGTTCAAGGATTACGCCATCCTCTATCGGGGCAACCATCAGTCGCGCATCTTCGAGAAGGCGCTGATGACCAACCGGATTCCTTATCGCATCTCCGGCGGCACCTCGTTCTTCTCCCGCACCGAGATCAAGGACATCATGGCCTACCTCAAGCTGCTGGTGAATCCGGATGAGGACACCGCCTTCCTGAGGGTGGTCAACCTGCCGCGTCGCGAGATCGGCCCCACTACCCTCGAGAAACTGGGTCAGTATGCCAATCAGCGCGGCAAGAGCCTGTTTGCTGCCAGCTTCGAACTGGGGCTGGAACAGCATCTCTCCGGGCGGGGCCTGACTGCTTTGCAGGCCTTCACCAACTGGTTGGTTCGCCTTGGCGATCAGGCGTTGCGCGGCAATCCGGTGGAGGCGGTGCGGGACATGATCAAGGAGATCCATTACGAAGAGTGGCTCTACGAGACCTCCCCCAGCCCGAAAGCGGCCGAGATGCGGATGCAGAACGTCTCCACCCTCTATCGCTGGATCACCGAGATGCTGGAAGGGGATGAGCTGGAGGAGTCGATGACGCTGGCTCAGGTGGTCACTCGCCTCACCCTGCGTGACATGATGGAGCGCAACGAGGGGGAGGACGATGCCGATCAGGTGCAGTTGATGACCCTGCACGCCTCAAAGGGGCTGGAGTTCCCCTATGTCTACATGGTGGGGATGGAGGAAGGATTGCTGCCTCACCAGACCAGCATCGATGAAGATAATGTGGAGGAAGAGCGACGTCTCGCCTACGTGGGCATCACCCGGGCCCAGACCGAGCTGACCTTTACCCTCTGCAAGGAGCGGCGCCAGTTTGGTGAGTCGGTACGGCCAGAGCCGAGCCGCTTCCTGCTGGAGCTGCCGCAGGATGATCTTGAATGGGAAAACCAGAAGAAGGTGACTGCCGAGGAGCGCCAGCAGAAGGGGCAGGTCGGTGTTGCCAACCTGCGGGCGTTGTTCAAGAAGGATTAATCCTAAGGATTGGCCGGGGTCAGTAGCGGTACTATGTCTGCTCCCGGCATGGGCGGTGAGATATAGCGCCCTTGCCCCATCCGGCAGCCGATATCAATCAGCTTCTGCAACTGCTGCTGGTTCTCGATCCCCTCGACGACCAGGGTGTAATCGAGATCCTGACAGATATCCCGCATGGCGCGGATCAGCGCCAAATCTTTGGGCGATTGCAGCATCCTCTGGGTAAAGCTGTCATCCACCTTGATGTAATCCACCGGGAAGTGGAACAGGGCGTTGAGGGAGGAGAAGCCGGTGCCGAAATCATCGAGGCTGATCTGGATGCCCTTGGCGCGCAGCTCGTGCAGGGATGCCAGCGCATCGGAATCTTGCCGCGACAGCTCCCGCTCGTTGAATTCAAAAATCAGATAGCCGGGGGCGACACCTTCCTCTTCGATGATCCCCATCAGTCGCATGATGTGGTCATGGTTGACCAGATGCTTGCCCGACAGATTGATGGCGACCTTGAACTTGCTCTGCCCGGAGATTGGCAGCCAGTTCTTCAGTTGCTGACAGGTGTGGCGCAGGATCTGGTAATCCAGCTCCAGTATCAAGCCGCACTGCTCTGCCAGCGGAATAAAGTCGAACGCATCCTTCAGAATCCCCTCCTCGGTCAGCCAGCGCGCCATCACCTCCAGTCCGGTCAGGCGGCTATCCTGCAGCCTGATCACTGGCTGGAAGTAAGGGACGATTCGCCCCTCCCGCAGGGCTCTGGCCAGCATCTCTTCCGGCGAATTCCAGTTCTGGTTGATGCAATCATCCGAGTAGCTGACGATGCGACTGCGACCATTGCGCTTGGCCTGATACATGGCCAAATCGGCCTGATGGAGCAGCTGGCTGATATCTGAGGTTTGCTCGGAGACGCTCGATACCCCCAGGCTGACGGTAATGCTCAGCTCGTTGCCGAGTAGCCGGAACGGGTAGGAGAGACGGCTGATAATGCGGTTGAGCACCGGGCTGATGTCATCGTCACTCTTGCTGCTGTCCAGATAGATGACGAACTCGTCGCCACCCAGTCTGGCCACCAGATCGTTTTGCCGGATGCAGGTTTGCAGGCGGCGGCTCACCTCCTTGAGCAGCTGATCGCCAGCACTGTGGCCCAGGGTGTCATTGATCTGCTTGAAATGATCCACATCGATAAAAATCACCGCGAATCCCGGTGACTTGTAGCGGTTGTAGTGGGTCATGGCGTGGTTGAGGTGGTTCATCAACAGCGCGCGGTTGGGCAGCTGGGTCAGCGGGTCGTGAAGCGCATCGAATTGCAGCCGCCGTTCCAGCTCCTGATGCTGCTTGAGCTGCTTTTGCAGCCTGAGGTTGGTCTGACGCAGCTGTTGTAGCCGCTGGTTGATGGAGTCTTCGGTATTGATGTCGTTGAGCTGCTGGCGGATCCGTCTCAGCTCCAGCAGCAGGGTGAGCTGGCCACGCAGGAAGTCGAGAAACAGCTTGTCGTCGGTCTCCAGCGGTTGAGCCGTGCTGATGATGAAGTGGGCGAAGTACTGTTGTTGCAGCCGCAGCGGCATGCTGTGCCAGTAGCGTGACTCCCTGCTCACCTCGATATTGCTGGTGCTGTGGCACAAGCCGCTGATGAACTCGTCTCCCTGATGGGGATGGGCAGGGTAGATCTTTTCCAGCTTCTGACTGGTTAACCTGACCAGCAGCATATCCTCAATGGTGAGCATCTGGCGCAGTACCGCTTCCAGTTGGGAGAAGAGCGCCTGAGCCGGCAGGGTATTGGCGAGCCGCATGATGCGGCTGATGCTCTCGATTTTCTTTTTCCAGTTCGGGTCTTTGCGGATCAGCGGCGAAGGGAGCTCGGTGAGATGGGAGCCCGCCTGGGTTTCGGTCAGCCGCTTGGCCAGACACTCCAGCAGCAGGCGCAGGGTCGGCAGGTCGGCGGGGGTGCCGCGCGCCAGCAACCACTGTATCTGGCCATGCTCAATGGGGAAGACGCACCACCCTTCGGCTTCATCCAGCTGGGTGAGCTGATCGGTGATGCGGGATTGCTCACGGCCCAGCTGTTGCTTGAAGATGTCGCTGACCTTGTAGGCGTAAAGCCAGTTCAGACCGGTATCGGAGAGGCCCAGCATGCCGAAATGTTGCAGCGGGCAGAGTTGGTCAATCTGCTGGATCAGGGCATCGTAATCGTCAGATGTGGCGGTTTGTGGCGCCGGGAAGTCCATAATGGCAGAGACCAACGCCAACAGAGGAGTTGAGTAGTGGGGTTCGATGGATTGGGCCGACATGTGCAACTCCCGATATGTCTACCTTACAAGAGTAGTCGGAAGCCGATAGATTGAAAGGGCCGCAATTGCGGCCCTTTCAAATACTTACAGCTTGTCGATCATGTAGTGGATGGCGTTTTCAATCTCTTCATCACTACAGTTCGCACAGGTGCCGCGCGGAGGCATCATGCCGGACTTGCCGGTAAAGCCTTCAATGGCATGTTTCTTGAGAGTATCAATGCCCTGGGCGATGCGAGGATCCCAGGCTGCCTTGTCACCCCGTTTGGGGGCACCGGCGGCGCCACTGTCGTGACAGGCAAAGCAGGCGCCCTTGTATACCGTTTCGCCATCGCGGGGACCGGAGGAGGCGGTCGCAGCAGGTGCAGCACTCGCGCCGGCAATACCTTCCAGATCCTTGGCGGTATAGACCTGACCGATTGGTTTGATCCGCTCGGCAATGGCTTCCGGTGACATCTCATCGGCAGCAAGCACTGCCCCAGACAAGCTGGCGGCCGTCATCCCGACAGCCAGCAAATAGCTCAGTTTTTTCAACACGCTCATATACTCCCAGCAGTCTTTTATTATCCATGTAAACGACGGGATTATAACCGAATAGTTACAGCCATTTAAACGCTTGTGTGTGAAGTGTTAAACACTCTGCGTGCAAAGTTTTGGCCGATATCACGGCAATTCGGGTGGTGGAGATAAAAAGAAACCCGGCATTCGCCGGGTTTCGAGTAACCAAGGGGTGAAACGGCCTATTTATCCCAGCTCAGGATCACCTTGCCGGAGTGGCCGGAGCGCATCGCATCGAACCCCTGCTGGAATTCGTCGATGTGGAATCTGTGGGTGATGATGGGGGAGAGATCCAGCCCGGACTGGATCAGGCTGGCCATTTTGTACCAGGTCTCGAACATCTCGCGGCCATAGATCCCTTTGATAAACAGCCCCTTGAAGATCACCTTGTTCCAGTCGATGGCCATGGTGGAGGGCGGGATGCCAAGCATGGCGATCTTGCCGCCGTGGTTCATCTTGTCGAGCATCTCCTGGAAGGCGCTCGGGACGCCGGACATCTCCAGCCCCACGTCGAAGCCTTCGGTCATGCCCAGCTCGCTCATCACGTCGGCCAGCTTCTCCTTGGCCACGTTGACCGCGCGGGTGGCGCCCATCTTGCGGGCCAGCTCCAGTCGATATTCGTTGACGTCGGTGATCACCACGTGGCGCGCACCCACATGGCGGCAGACGGCGGCTGCCATGATGCCGATGGGACCTGCCCCGGTGATGAGCACATCTTCACCCACCAGATCGAAGGAGAGGGCGGTGTGCACCGCATTGCCGAACGGGTCGAAGATGGCGGCCAGCTCGTCCGGGATGTTGTCCGGCAGCTTGAAGGCGTTGAATGCGGGGATCACCAGATATTCGGCAAAGGCACCCGGGCGGTTGACGCCAACGCCAATGGTGTTGCGGCATAGATGAGTGCGTCCGGCGCGGCAGTTGCGGCAGTGACCGCAGGTGATGTGCCCTTCACCGGAGACCCGATCGCCGATGGCGAAGCCGCGCACCTCCTGACCGATGGCGACCACTTCCCCGACATATTCATGGCCGACCACCATGGGTACCGGAATGGTCTTCTGGGACCACTCGTCCCAGTTGTAGATATGGATATCGGTGCCGCAGATGGCGGTTTTGCGGATCTTGATCAGCAGGTCGTTGTGGCCTAGCTCGGGGGCCGGCACATCCGTCATCCAGATGCCGACCTCTTTGTGCAGTTTGGAGAGTGCTTTCATGGCTGTTCCTTCAATATGAATGCAGAAAAAAGGGGCTGCAGCCCCTTGATTCAAATCAGATAACGCCGAGTTCACGGCCGATGCGGATAAAGGCGTCGATCGCCTTGTCCAGCTGCTCGCGGGTGTGAGCGGCAGACATCTGGGTGCGAATGCGGGCCTGACCCTTGGGCACGACCGGGAAGGAGAAGCCCACCACATAGATGCCGGCTGCCAGCATGCGGCTCGCCATTTCGGAGGCGAGTTTGGCATCCCCCAGCATCACCGGAATGATGGCGTGGTCGGCGCCAGCCAAGGTGAAACCGGCGGCACTCATCCGCTCGCGGAAGTAACGGCTGTTCTCTTTCAGGCGGGCGCGCAGGTCGTGACCTTCCGCCAGCATGTCGATCACCTTGATAGTGGCGGCAACGATGGAGGGAGCCAGCGAGTTGGAGAAGAGGTACGGGCGGGAGCGCTGACGCAGCCAGTCGATCACCTCTTTCTTGCCGGAGGTATAGCCGCCGGATGCGCCGCCGAGCGCCTTGCCCAAGGTGCCGGTGATGATGTCGACCCGATCCATCACGCCGCAATATTCGTGGGTGCCGCGACCGTTTTCGCCGATAAAGCCGACGGCGTGGGAGTCATCCACCATCACCAGCGCATCGTATTTGTCCGCCAGATCGCAGATGGATTTGAGGTCGGCGATGACGCCATCCATGGAGAAGACACCGTCGGTGGCGATCAGCTTGAAGCGGGCGCCATCGGCATCTGCCTGCTTCAGCTGGGCTTCCAGTTCGGCCATGTTGTTGTTGGCGTAGCGATAGCGCTTGGCCTTGCACAGCCGCACGCCGTCGATGATGGATGCGTGGTTGAGGGCATCGGAGATGATGGCATCTTCGGCGCCGAACAGGGTCTCAAAAAGACCGCCATTGGCATCGAAACAGGAGGAGTAGAGGATGGTGTCTTCGGTGCCGAGGAAGGCAGACATCTTCTGCTCCAGCGCTTTATGCTGGTCCTGGGTGCCGCAGATGAAGCGCACCGAGGCCATGCCGAAGCCGTGGCTGTCGAGTCCCTGATGGGCGGCAGCGATCAGATCCGGGTGGTTGGCCAGCCCAAGATAGTTGTTGGCACAGAAGTTCAGTACCTGCTCACCGCCGACGGCGATGCTGGCCTGTTGGGCGGAGGTGATGATGCGCTCCTGCTTGTACAACCCTTCAGCTTGCACCTGGTTCAGTTGCTCGGTCAGGTGACGATAGAATCCGTTAGACATCCTCGATCCTTATTGGCTATTTCAGCTGCGTATCAACAGAGGGCGACATTTTACTGCAATCTGTTGCGGTAAATTCAAATGATTGTGCTGATATTCAACAAATGTGAAACAGATCTCACCCAGCTGGTTGGGCCAGCTGACGGTAGTGTTGCTCCAGCTGCTGGATCTGTCCGGCCACCTGGGGTTGCACATAGGGGCGCAGCAGGAACAGCACCTTCAACACGCCCTGATAGAGCAGCGGTTTGGTGATGCGGGTGTTGGGGGCCTGGGCAATCTGGAAGGGGATCCAGCAGGTCACCACCATCTTGATGGTCTGGCCCAGATCCGGCAGGTCTTCATCGCTGACATCGATAATGCCGCCTTCGCGCAGGCTTCTGAGCAGCGCGACCACGGAAGAGCGCATCTGTTCCTGGGCCTTGAGGTACTTCTGTTGCAGCGGTTCGTCACGGCTCAGGATGTCCGGCAGATTGGCGTAGAAGAAGCGGAACTGCCACATCAGATAGAAGATGGCATCCAGATAGCCCATCAGATCCTGCAGGGTGATTTCACGGTTGCGGGTCGGCACGAAGCTCTCGCTCAGGTGGCGGGCATACTGGTCGAAGATGGAGTGGATGATGTCTTCTTTATTGCGGAAGTGGTAGTAGAGGTTGCCCGGGCTGATACCCATGTGCGCCGCAATGTGGTTGGTGGTGATGTTGCGTTCACCCTGATCGTTGAACAGCTCGGTCGCGCTGTGAATGATCCTGTCTCTGGTTTTCATCACTCATTCCTCCAACAGGTTCCGCTCGGGGCAGTTTTGAACAAGGTCGAATCCCCGGACGGCCCGTGATAAACTTTTCGGCAATTTCAAATTGGCTCACTATACACAGCTTTAACAAGCAGTCACATGTAGCCATCAACGTACGAGAGGCAAACTCCATGATCGTAGTAACTGGCGGTGCTGGCTTTATCGGCAGCAATCTGGTCAAGCAGCTGAACGCTCAAGGACGGACCAATATCGTGGTCATTGATGACCTGACCGACGGCACCAAGTTCGTCAACCTGGTCGATCTGACCATCGCTGACTACATGGACAAAGACGAGTTTCAGGCGCGCATCGTCTCCGGCGACGAGTTTGAAGAGTGGGACAACGGCATCGAGGTGATCTTCCACGAAGGTGCCTGCTCTGCGACTACCGAGTGGAACGGCAAGTTCATCATGGAGGTCAACTACGAGTACTCCAAGGATCTGTTCCACTACTGCATCGAGCGTGAAATCCCGTTCATTTACGCCTCTTCTGCCGCGACCTACGGTGGCCGCAACGACAACTTCATCGAAGATCCTAAGTTCGAACAGCCGCTCAACGTCTACGGCTACTCCAAGCAGTTGTTTGACCAGTACGTGCGCCGCTGGATGCCGGAGATCAACTCTCAGGTTGTTGGCCTCAAGTACTTCAACGTCTACGGCCCGCGCGAACAGCACAAAGGCTCCATGGCTTCCGTCGCCTTCCACCTCAATACCCAGGTGAAGAAGGGCGAGAATCCCAAGCTGTTCGAAGGTTGCGATGGCTTCCCGAACGGTGGCCAGATGCGTGACTTCATCTATATTGACGATGTCTGCAAGGTAAACCTCTGGTTCTGGCAGAACCCGCAGCACTCCGGCATCTTCAACTGTGGTACCGGCCGTGCCGAGCCGTTCCAGAACGTGGCCGAAGCGGTGATCAAGCATCATCAGAAGGGATCCATTGAGTACATTCCCTTCCCGGATCACCTCAAGGGCCGCTATCAGAGCTTCACCCAGGCTGACATGACCAAGCTGCGCAGCGTGGGTTATGACGCCGAGTTCAAAACCGTTGCCGAAGGGGTAGCGGATTACATGGCTTGGCTCAACCGCTAACAGGTGAGCACAACGCGGCAGTTTGAGCGCAAAACCGGAAGTGGGCACTCGCCTGCTTCCGGTTTCTGGTCTCTGTGGCTGCTTGCCGTTCCTCTCTTCTCTACCGGGTAACCGCGCGATGAATATATTGATGGCACTCTCCCAGCTCGAGGTAACGGGAGCTGAGGTCTATGCCACCACGGTCGGTAACGAACTGACCCGGCGTGGTCACAACGTCTTTTATGTATCAGATACCCTGACCAAGCCGACGCTTGGCCCAGTCTTCAAGCTGAGATTCAACAAGCGCAGCATTCTGCGCCGCTTCTGGCACGTCTTCTACCTTATCTATCTCATCAAAAAGCACCATATCCAGTTGGTGCATGCTCACTCCCGCGCCTCCGGCTGGAGCAGTTATGTGGCCTGCAAGCTGACTGGCACCCCGATGATCACCACGGTTCATGGTCGCCAGCCGGTGCACGCTTCGCGCAAGGCATTCCATGCTCTCGGCTATCGGGCAGTTGCCGTTTGTGAGGATATTGCCCATCAGATTGTCGACAATCTGGGGGTCGATCCCGCGATCGTGCAGGTGCTGCGCAACGGTATCGAAACCGACAAATTCCAGCCTGTGCCAGCGCCGGACAACCCAAAGCCGGTGATTGCCATCATTGGCCGTTTGAGCGGCCCCAAAGGGGAGCTCTGTTACCGTCTGCTCGACGAGGTACTCGATCTGGATGCCTGCAAGGTGCGGATTGTCAGCGGTACCAAGGTTCCGGAGCGCTTTGCCCGTTTCGAAGGCCGTGCCGAGTTTGTTGGGTACGTCGATGATGTTCCCGCTCTGCTGGCTGGCAGCGATTTGGTGATAGGTGCCGGTCGGGTGGCGATGGAAGCACTGCTCTGCGGTCGGCCCGCCTTTGCCATTGGTGAAGCCAGGGCCATTGGTCTGGTAACCGAACAGAATCTGGCTGATGCTCTGGCGAGCAATTTTGGCGATATCGGCCCCAAGGATCTGGCTATCGATTTTGCTGCCCTGAAGGGAGAAATCGAGCCCGCCCTGGCCAGCAAGACGGTGCCGGAAGTCATTCGCCAACGCATTCAGGACGAGTATGGCTTGCAGGGGGTTGTCTCCGGGTTGGAGTCCATCTATCAGGATGCGGTGGTGGAAACCTTGCGCCGCGAGATGCCCGTCATCATGTACCACCGCTTTATCGCGCAGGATAGCGAGAAAGGGGTGCACGGCACCTGGATGCCGATCACCATGTTCGAGAAGCACCTGCGCCTGATGAAGTGGTTAGGCTATGAAACCCTGACTTTCCGCGATTTGGCGGACAAAGGCTTTATCCACCGTCTGCAATACGGCAAGAAGTACCTGATGATCACCGCCGATGACGGCTATCAGGACAACCTGACCCGCATGCTGCCACTGCTGCAAAAATATGGTTACAAAGCCGTGGTGTACGTGGTTACCGGCGAAGGTTATAACCGTTGGGATGTCGAGCATCCGACCAATCCGGACACCAAGGTTTCATTGATGAGTGGCGAGCAGGTCAAGGCGCTGGCCGCCAGCGGTCATGTGGAAATTGGTGGTCATACCCTGACTCACCCCCGCTTGAGCAAGCTCACACCCGAACAGCAAGCCCATGAAATTCAGGAGAATAAACGCCAACTGGAGGCCCTGCTTGGCCATCCGTTGCTCTCGTTTGCCTACCCTTACGGAGATATGAACGAGAGTGCCAAGGAACAGGCTATCACCGCCGGGTATCGTTTTGCCGTCGCTACCAATAGCGGCCCCAAAGCGATGCACCAGGACCCTTTCCAGATGCGCCGGATCGCCATCTTTCCCCGCACTGATGTATTCGGGCTGTGGCGCAAGATCCGCGGGAATTATGTTTTCAGGAAATAACTTGTGAATTTAGATAAAAATTGCCTACGACTAAATATTATTGTGCAATTTGCAGCTTTTTTATTTGGCGCAATAGTTTTAACGGTCCCCAGTGGCTATGGATATGGGCCCAGCATTTTAGTTTTGGCAAGTGTTTTTGTCTTTTGGCGTAAAAGGTATTATTTGGCAATGAGTTCTGAGGTGAAAATATTATCATATATATTCATCACTTTTTTTATCATCCAAGCCGTGTCAATCTGGATTGATGGTGGTGCTCTCAAAGAGTTAGACCGACCAAGTCGCCTATTAATGGCTGCAATGACATTGCCTTTATTGAGTTTATTTCCTGTAAATATTAACGTGTTTATTGCGGGGCTTTCTATAGGAGCAATTAGTTCAGGTCTAATTGCGATATATGAGAAAGTTTATTTAGGAATGCCACGAGCTTTTGATGAAAGCATGCCAATTCAGTCAGGAAACATCAGCATGACATTGGCATTGTTATGTCTATGTGCTTTTTTTTGGTTCCGCCATTTAGGGAAGAAAAACATTGCTGCCTTTATGCTTCTTTCATTTTTAATGGGGGGGATAGGCAGTTTTCTCTCCGGGACCAGAGGTGGCTGGGTTTTACTTCCAATCGTATTGTTTACAATAGTTTTTTATTTTAGAAAACAGCTATCCCTCAAAGATGGTCTCTATGCAAGTACAGTATGTGCCTTATTGTTTTTCTTGGCTATGCTTCCGCAAAGTGGCGTAATGGACAGGATATATAATGCGAAAGCAGATGTTGTTCATTATTTTGATGGTGTGAACCCGGATACATCTCTAGGTATTCGAATGCAGTTGTGGAAAAGTGCATATAACTCTTTTCTGGAAAAACCAATTTTTGGTTGGGGAAATAACGGTATTCGCTTATCACAATTAAACCAATATAATAATGGTTCTATATCCGAGTTTATTTATAATTTTAACTCACATGCACATAGTCAATTTTTAGATGAATTGGCTAAACGCGGTATTATAGGCTTCTTGATGTTAGCTCTGCTGTACTTTTATCCACTTTGGGTTGCGAGTAAAAATAGAGATAACTTATTGGTCAGTAGTATGTTGGCGGTTTCATCATTAACTCTTGTTGATTATAGCTTGAGTCAAGCATTTATAAGTCATAACTCCGGGATGATATTCTTCATGTTTTTATTTTCGGCTTTAATTACCACAATAAAGGTATCGCCTTTGGAGGGAAGAAAATGATTAAGAAATTGCAATCATGGCGCGATATCATTCGTCGTAAAATAGGGATTGTGCTTTTTGACCGATCTTTGAGATCGTCTTCAAATGAAGATGGTGCTATAGTCTTTGTTCGTTGGGATGCCAAATTGGGGGATGCCATAGTATCATCTTGGGTCGCTCGTGAAATAAAAAAGAAGTTTCCAGGCAAAAAAGTAGTTGCAATTACAACCCCTGAGATGAGGTCTTTATTTAAAAACCAGTTTCTTTTTGATGAAGTTTATTCTATTCCGAAAAGACCAAGTTATGCAGCACTCGCCTCATTGGCTAGAGATATAGGAGATATTGAATATCTTGTTCATCTTACTAATGAAATGAAGATGAAAGATATTTTCTTTATCTCAAAATTATCTGTAAAAAATGTTATTGGTATAGATGACAAAATAAAATGTGTGAATATTAAAATTGGTCATTTAACCAAGAATATTCACTTCTCACAGAAGTTTGCCTTGGCCGTTAATAAAATGGGGGTTGATAACCCCGATACAGATTATATTGTTCCAGAATATCTTGAAGATGAGTCAAGCGTTAAATCTAGCTGGCCTGATAATCCCACAATCTGTTTTAATCCTTACGGTAGTGGCAGCTCACGAACATTTAATGATGAAAAAATTATCGAGATCCTGAAGGTTATGTTGAGCAAGCCTGGATATAATGTATGTTTGCTCTATCCACCGATAAAGAAAATTGAAACAGAACACAATATCAGGAGAATGCCTGATATCTTAAGGGAAAGAGTTATCACACATGACTCATCCCATTCTTTAGGTGTTCTATTCGCTCAAATAAGAAATAGTATCGGTATCGTGTCTGTAGATACGGCGACAGTACACATTGCTGCAGGGCTTAAAAAACCTATATTTGGAATATATAATGATAATTTTGGTAAAGGTGAAAACCGGGAGTGGTTACCAAATTTTGAGAAAGCCATGGTAATGTATGTTGATGCTAATAAAGAACAAAATGTAAACTACATTAATATGGATGAGTTTGAGAATCAATTTAATGATTGGTATGTTCAGTACATAGCACAATAATTTAGATTTCTGCACCATAGCCTGGTGCAGAATAAAAATTAAAGCATCGCCTTTATGTATTTATTTACCCATATATCTAGTCTGTATTGATTTTTTATCTCGTTAGATATGTGATGATAAGGGATCGTTAAAAAGTCAGGTGAGACTTTTAGATCTGTATCTGTTATGCAAAATATATTGTTGGGATGAAAGAACGGAAATGTCTCTGCGGTATTGTTATTTGATATTATTTTTTGTTCATAGGCAAGAGACTCAAAGAATCTAAAAGACAAGCCTTTTTGTGACTGGTATCCTATATCAAGAATACAGTGATAAGCCGATGAGATTGCCAATAGTTCATCACCAGTAATTGGCTTGGTAATTATTTCTATTCTCTTGTCTCTTATTTTTTTGATCTTTCGGTGGTGATCAACATAAATCATGATTTTAATTTTTAAGTTTGGGTTGGCATCCAGAAATGCAGTTATAAAGGCGTAGCGTTCACGATCAAAGCTAAAAATACCAAACACATCACCATCATAGTTTCTGTTTGGTTGGAGTGGGGTTAAATTCTTTTTATAGTAATTAGTTACTGGTGTAAAGCCATATTTTTTAACATCTTGCGGATCAAAGCTCAAAACTTTATCAAAAAGTGAAATGTTTTTGATATTATTTGGCATTCTGAGAGTACTGTCCCACAGGTGGCAAATCATCCTGTTGGTGCATTTTTTGAGCTGTGTCAGATGTTCTGCCGTGTAAATATCAGGATTAGTGAGGATAGTGATATCAAAGTGGCGGTTTTTTGTAAAACCATTCAAAAACTGGGTGGTCGACAGCCAGCTTCTTTCTTGTTTTAAATTTCTTTTAAACAGAGCCTTTGAAATTAAGTTTGATATTCTCTCTACTGGGTGCAGGTAATCATATCTAGATATTTCTCCATTCTCAATAAATGTAACCACGTGTCCTTGCTGTCGCATCTCTTCAACTATCGGGGTAATGAGTCCTGCGTTATCAATACCTATTAATAGGATATTCATTGGATTAGCTCTCAAAATGACATTTCAATGTTATTTCATTAAATTTAATAAACTAAAGTGACATAAATGATTTTATGGTCTCTGTACTAGAGAATGGGCTGTAAAAATGATCTGGTATATGCATTTTATCAATATCCATACGAGATATTTTTTGCGCTATTTTGGGAATGTCAAAAAGGGCACAAAGGTTATCTTGCAGTGGCCCAGTAAGAATTTCAGCAGGCCCAGACGGACAATCCACGCTGATCACCGGGGTATGGCAGATAAGTGCTTCAATAAGTACTGTTGGCAATCCTTCAGCATCAGATGTCAGGATAAGTGCTTGGGCCGCTTTGATATAGGGATAGGGATTCTTCTGAAAATCGATGATTTTCACCTTGTTGGCAAGGTTCATCTCCTCGATCATGGCTTCAATGTGAGGGCGTCGCTCCCCTTTGCCCATCAGGACGAGTGGCGTATCAACGCCACTTAGCTGATATGCCTGCAAGAGGCGATCGTGGCGTTTTCGCTCTTCGAAGGTGCCGACATGGATAAAATACTTGTCGAATGGCTTGCTGAAAGGCTCATTAGCCAACGCCTGAATTTTCTCGATATCAAACGGATTGTAGATAACCTGACACGATTTGGGTGTAGCTTTTACATTTTGCAAAATGTCGTCCGCGATGCCACGAGATACGCAGATCAGTTTCTTGCCATTATAGAAGCGCTTGAATTTTTCATATCCTTTGACATTGTCTTTGGCAAAACCGGTGACATTGCCGTGGATCCAGTAATAGATATTCAGTGTATCAGGCAGGTGTATGGTAATTTTATCACATGAGCATGAGATGATGACGTCAGGTGAAATCTCTTTGATTCTTTTCAGGATCAGCGACGCTTGTATTTTTTCAACCGCAACATTGGATATAGCTTTAGTCAGCTTTGTGACAATGCCAAGATTAATCGGATGAATGTTGTCAGGTAGCGTATGGTCTATTTTTTCCCGCAAGGTAAACAAGGTAACATCGGCACCCGCATCTTTTAGCAAGGATGCGGTATTGAGCAGAACCTTTTCCGCACCACCACCATACAAGTCTTCAACAATGAATAAAAACTTTTTAACTGGTGGGGTCATAACTGCTCCGCGGGTCTCATAACTGACTGGTAAATCTACTAAAAATGTGAATCGTAAACGAGCAAAATCAGGTGGCAACTGTTAAAGTCGTTAGCAATTTTTTCAATAGGTGTGGATCAATGATTGGTCTTAGTGGGCGCTACCATAACGCATTATTCGCGGCCTGTATATTTGCCGGGCTGCTGCTTTCCTGGCTGTTTTCCGATCACCAACTCCTCACCGGCGACCAGACCCAGATGCTCTACAAAGGGTACCTTGGGGCTTATGAGGGGGTCTGGCTCAGCTATGGCAATGCGGCGAGTGCGGTGGGCAATGTGCCGGGGAGCTTGTCTGCCTGGCTGATTGGCGGGCCGCTGCTTCTGTGGGATTCTCCCTATGCCCCCATGGTGTTGCTGCTGGCGATGCGGTTGGTCGGATTCCTGCTGTTTGATGCGGTGATCCGTCAGGTGTTTGATGACAGGGTGCGTCTGCTGTTTCTGGTGCTCTGCTGGCTTAACCCCTGGTTCCAGTACGAGAGTCTGCTCTACAACCCCTCCTATCTGTTCCTTTTCTCGGCCATGCACTGCTGGTCTGCCTGGCATATGCGCGAGCGGGCCTCCTTCTGGCACATGATCGTTCACCTGCTGGCCATCGGCATGGCGATGCAACTGCACTACTCCTGGCCGCTGCTGGCGGTAATGTCCACTTATCTGTTCTGGCGCCGTATTCTCAAGGTGAGCTGGAGCGGGGTGCTGGTGGCAACCCTGCTGATCGGTGCTTCCCTGATCCCTTACGCCATGGAAGTGATGAGCAACAGCCATATTACCCAGAACGTCGATCCCGAGGCGCGTCAGCGTTATATCGGCTGGGGGCTGGTGCATGTCTATCCGGTGTTGAAATCAGTGCTCTACTGGCTGCGTTACGGCTCCTGGCTGTTTGCCAGCAAGCTGGTCAACGATACCCAGTTCATCTGGTTGGCGGGGCACGAATACCTGCAGATGGCGGCAGTCTGGCTGTGGCGGGTGGTGATCTACGGGGTAGGCTCGGCGACTGTGCTGCTGGCGGCCAAGGCCAACTGGCAGCTGTGGTGCGAACTCAAGCCGCGTCTGCTGCGCAGCGACCGCGCGCCTGTGGATGGCGAGAGCTGGCTCGGTCTCTATGCGCTGGCGGCGGTGCTGGCGGTGCTGGTGAGTGCGGCGCTCTCGCCCATCATCTTCAACTACTGGCACCTGATGCTGATCTTCCCCTACGCCCTGTTCCCGATCCTGCTGTTGTTGGTGCGTTGGAGTCGTCGTTATCCGCAGTGGCTTGGCAAGGGGCTGCTGGCAGCCACCCTGTTCTGCACCGCGGTGAACCTGATCGCGGCGTGCGACAGCACCAAGTTCTCTTATCAGGCGGACTACAAAACCCAGGTGCTGGAGTATCTGCAAGAGATGAAGCTGCAACCCAAGCAGTGAGTCATCCACGGCCAGCTCCCCGATCTCGGTGGGCTGGCTGTCACTATTCGAAACGGTCCATATGGGCGAAGTTTTTGGCTTCGGCAACCCAACCCTCACGTCCCTGCTTGTCCCGGATTTTTACCCACCACTGGTTCTGCGGTGACCGACCGTATCTGATCTCTTTGCGCGCATAGTCATAATCGAGAATGTAGGTTTTGCCCTTGTACCAGAACAGGCTGTTGCCTTCGCCCAGTCCGCCGAGGATATAAAGCGTTTCCCCTGCCTTCATATTCAACAGTGGCCCTTTGCCCTCCTTGCTATAGCCCAGCTTGACCGATCTGAGTATCTCGACGATCCCCGGTTGTTCGGTAATGACGACCCCGGTCAGCCCTTCCACCTGCTGGCCGCGGGGTAGCCGGAACAGCGCTTTGGCCGTCAGGGATGGCTCGGTTCTGACGATCACCTCTTGCTTGGTGGTCCACGATTGATAGGTACAACCTTCAAACGGGCAGCGACCCCAGTCGTAATAGGGCAGGCGCGGCTTTTCATCAGAACTTACAGTCGTGGCAAACAACGACAACAACAGCAAAAACAGTCTCATGAATCTACCTGTCCGGCGGGGCGCTCATCCGCCGGTTTGATGAATGGGGCCGCACTATATCTCAAGAGACCAAAATCCATCAAAGCAGCGGAATTATTGATTTTCACCGCAATAAAACGGGGGCCCATTGGTCATGGGAGTAGGGGGGGCAAGAGGCCGAAGCGCGGCAGGAGCGGATAGCCCGCTCATTTGCCTTGTGCCATGCTGATGGCTATCAGGGCATCGGGTCGGCACCTATGGGCATCTCTCGTTCGGGTATGCGTTTGTTATTACTGCTATCGGCACTTCTCCTCCCTCTTATGACCATCAGCCAGGCCGTGGCGATCAACGCGCCACTGCGGGGATGTGTCTTCCAGCTGGCGCCGCTGGTCACCATCGATCAGCAGGGCAAGGTCTCCGGGCCGGTGATCGACTACTTTCGCCGTCATATCGAACCCGCGATCGGGCGTACCATCGAGTGGCAGGGGCTCAATGTGGCGCGGCTGCTCAGCAACCTCGAGAGCGGCGAGTGCGATCTGACCCCGCTGCTGAGTTACAGTCCCGAGCGTGCTCGTCATTTCCGCTATATCGACCCCCACCTGTTGCTGCTGCGGCCGGTGCTGGTGGTACTGGTACCATCGCGACTTCACGCGGTCGAGCGGCAGGAAGATCTCTACGGCACCACTATTGGCTGGTCGAGTCAGGCGATCGTGCCGCCGCTGTTACAGCATCCGCAGATCCATATCGACACCCTCTCCCAGCTCAGCTGGGAGCATGGCAACATGCAGAAGTTGCTGCGCGGACGGATTGATGCCGCGCTCTTTTCCAACGATATTTCCGCCAACCATTTTCGTGCCAAGCTCCCTGCGGCGACCCGCCTCATCTACCTGCCGGTCACCCCGCTGCAGGTGCATATTGTGCTGAACAAGTCGTTGGGGGATGGCAATCCCGAACTGGTGCAACAGATGCGTCAGATGGTGGAGCGGGTGCCGCTCGCCTCGCTGGTGGAGCCAACCCCGCGGCTGTGGGGGCGTTGAGAGGGGGTTGCGTGCAATAATCTACAAGTCCAAGGCCCGCTTCTGGTGTATCTATAAGCCATGAATACCACCGATTCCCTCATCCGCTACTGGCAATCCCCGCACCTGCCGGGGGTCGAGCTGTCACACTCCCACCACAGGGCGTTCAGCTACGGCCGCCATGTCCATCTCGACTACCATATCGGGCTGGTGCAGCGGGGTGGCCAGAAGTTTATCCACAAGGGAAACAGCCACCATCTGGTGCGCGGGGTGCTATCTACCGTCAACCCGGATGAGGTGCACGACGGCCTCAGCCTGCTGCCGGAAGGGTACGAGGTGCGGGTCTTTGCCATCGATCCGCAGCAGCTGGCGCTCTGGCTGCCGGAGCAGCCGGAACCCTTCTTCGACAAGGGATTGCAGAGCCGCCCCGACCTCTATCAGGGTTTTGCCCAGCTGCACGGCTATCTCGACAACCCCAAGGCCGATGGCTTGCTGATCGAGAGCCAGCTGCTTGCCCTGCTGGGGGAACTGTTGCATCTGGCCCCCGAGGTACACCAGTTGGCGGATCCCCAGTTGCGATTCCTGCGCGACTACCTGATGGCCGCCCTCGACGAGCCCCACTCGCTGGAAGAGCTGGCGGGGCTGCTTGGGCTCGACCGTTTCGCCTTCCTGCGCCAGTTCAAGAAGCGCAGCGGCATGACCCCCTACGCCTGGCTGAAACGGCTGCGGCTGGAGCAGGGCAAACGGCTGTTGGCGAGCGGCATGGCGGTGAGCGAGGTGGCGCTGGCGGTCGGCTTCTTCGATCAGAGTCACTTCCACCACGGCTTTCGCCAGGCATTCGGTCTGACGCCCGCCGAATTTCGTGCCCAGATGCAATCTTTTACAAGCCGCGCCCCCCGCTGATCCGCCATGCTGGCTCTCCGTCGTTAAAGCGAGAGTTGTTATGCTGACCAGTCTGTTCGTTACCCTCGGCCTGATGCACCTGATTGCACTGGCCAGCCCCGGCCCCGATTTCGCCCTGATCCTGCGCACCAGCCTGCACCGGCCGACCGCCCTTGGCGCGGCGCTGGGCATCTCGCTGGCGATCATGGTGCACGCCACCCTGAGCCTGACCGGGATCAGCATGCTGATCGCCAGCCACCCGCTGCTGTTTATGGTGATCAAGTGCTGCGGCGCCCTCTATCTGGGCTGGTTGGGGTGGGGCGCCCTGATGGCGGCTCGCCAGCAGAGCAGCACCGTGATGCAGAGCGCCGCCAACGAGCTGCGCGGCTGGGGCAGGGGCGTGCGCACTGGCCTTGCCACCAACCTGCTTAACCCCAAGGCGCTGGTGTTCTTTATCGGTCTGCTGGCCGCCATGGTGACGCCAGAGGTGGACGGGATGACCCGCAGCCTGCTGGTGGGCGAGCTCTTCATCATCTCCCTCTGCTGGTTCGGGTTGCTGGCGTGGAGCCTCTCCACCGATCGTGCCCAGCGCCTGCTGCTGCGGGTGCAGCGGCCGCTCAATCTGGTGACCGGCGTGCTGTTTGCGGTGGTCAGCCTCTCCATTCTGGCGAGTATGGGCGCCGAGCTGGTGGCCTGACGAGTCGGCGCATGGGCCTATACTCCAACAAGGTTTACCTGTCAGGAGTGCCCGGCCATGCGTCTACTGCCTCTTT
The DNA here is from genome assembly GCF_963870295.1 of Aeromonas sp. ANP5. NCBI lineage: Bacteria > Pseudomonadati > Pseudomonadota > Gammaproteobacteria > Aeromonadales > Aeromonadaceae > Aeromonas > Aeromonas sp. ANP5. The sequence goes on from NZ_CAWMRY010000050.1 coordinate 23,062, forward strand.
GCTGGTTGCTGGGGATGACCCCGGCGCTGGCGGCCCCGGTTCAGCTCAAATTGCTGGAGTGGGGCTATCTGCCAGCGGGTTATGAACAACAGTTTGCCGACTACGCCAAAACCCATGGGGTGGAGGCGACGGTCAGCCGGATCGAGCCGCTGCTGACCGATTTCGACAGCGTCTACCGCGCCCTGCGTACCCGCAGTGCCGATGTGGTGCTGCCGACCAGCTACTTCTACAAGGCCCATCACCAGCCGCTGTTCAAGCTGCTGCTCCCCATCGATTTCAGCCGCCTGCAGCACTACGCCGAGGTGAAGCCCGCCCTCAAGAACACCGAGTATGACAAGCAGGGGGAGCGCAACTACTCGGTGCCCTTCTCCTACGCCATGTTCAGCCTCGCTTATGACAGCAAGCAGGTGCCGCAAGCGCCCACCAGTTGGCAGGTGCTTGCCAACAGCTCGCCGTCGGGCCAGTTTGCCGAGTTCTGCGACCAGTTCGAGCCGCTGCTCTTTTCGGTGCTGCTTTCGCTGGGCAAGTCGCCCGCCCTGTTTGCCAGCGGCGAGATGCTGGCCGACAAGACCTTGCAGCAAGAGGTGGAGCAGCAGCTCTCGCAGCGGCTGCGAGCCAGTCGCGGCTTCTGGTTCAATCAGGCCAACCGCTGCGAGGATCTGCGCCAGCAGACCTTTGCCACCACCTGGGGGCTGGAGCTGGTGGAGTGCAACAAGCAGAACGAGCAGCAGTGGCGGATCGCCATGGTGCAGGAGGGGGCCATCTATGCCCTCGATGCGATCTCCATCGCCCGTCATGTCGGGGATGATCCCGCACGGCTCAAGGCGGCCTACCTGCTGGTGGATTTTCTGCTGAGCGCGCCGCTGCAACGCCAGATGCTGGTGGGCACGCCCACCATCTCGGCCAGCAATATGGCCTCCCGGCCGCCCCTCAGTCCGCAGGAGCAGGCGGTGCTGCCGGATCGCCCGCTGCCGGAGTTTGACGAGCGACTGCTGGTGCCCGCGCTGCCCGCCCATATCAAGAATCGCTACAAACGGATGGTGCAGCAGGCGATCGTCGCCAGCGGCAAAGAGGGGCTGGTCAAGCAGTGCCCCTGGGATCTGGATAACTGATGGGTGGGCCTGTCGCTTGTCCGGCGGCAGGCAAGTTTGCGCAAGATGGCTGATGATCGGTCATCGTGCGTTCCAGGGCATTTCCCCGTTCAACTCACGCCGCTCGCGGGCCCCCATCATTTGAAAAAACTGAGCGCTTTCCGCCGCCCCATTTAGCCGGATTAAACAACCGAACCCTCGCCAGATTGCCGTTCGTACCCTGGCTGACCCTGTATAAAAGCACCGCAATTGTGACAACTTGGATGTGAGCTGAACAATCCTGATCTGTCCCTTGTGGGAAGGTGATGAATAGGTTATTTCTCTGTGACATTGGCGGCATCCGGCACGGGTTCTCCAGCCATGTGGTGCGAAATCCACAGCAAAAACAAACAGTAAAATGCAGGAGCAAATATGAAAAAGGTCGTGATGGTTGCCGTGGCTGCGGCCCTTCTGGGTGGCTGCGCCGTCAAGAATCAGGTATCCCACAGCTTGCAGGCGATCCCGCTGACAGCCTTCCAGCAGAGCGAGAGCAACCCCAATCAGCGCGTCTACAAGGAGCCGGGCGTTGACCTGCGCCAATACAATGAAGTGCTGCTCGATCCGCTGCAGTTTATCCGGCAGGAGAACGGTCAATGGTATCTGCTGACCGCCAATGAACAGAACCAGATTGGCCGCTATTACCACGACAAGTTCCAGAGCGAGCTGATCAAGCAGGGCGTCAAGATCGCCACCGCCCCCGGCCCGAAAGTGATGCGGATCCAGGCCGCCGTCACCAACTTCGACTTGACCCGCCCCGACCCCAAGCTGCGTGACCTGCTGCCAGCCAAGATCGCCATCAACGTCACCCGCGAAGTGATCGGCAAGGAGCCCTATCTGCTCAAGGTGGGCAGCATGGCCCAACTGCTCGACTCCCGGAGTGGCAAGCTGCTGGTGCGGGTGATGGATGCCCGCGAGAGTACGGATACCACCCACAAGGATGAGCCCATCACCGCCGAGGAGATGGAGAAGATGATCGACCAGTGGGCGGCCAGCCGCGCCAAACAGCTGGCGGACAATCTTGGGAAATAAGGGCGGGAAATAAGAGCGGAAAATCAGCCTCAGAAAACGGGTGCAGACAGATCGAGAGAGGGAGCCAGCGGCTCCCTCTTTTTGTCTCCATTTTTGTCCGCACCGCTGCCGCTGGCATGGCCGTTCAGCCCTTGCCGAATGGGGAATCGACCCGCAGCCGAGTCCGCCACTTCGCTGTCAGGGGTGAAATCGGCTGCCGATTTCTGCTTTTCTCCGCCGCATTTTGGCAGTTAGGATGACCCTTCCCGTGACAGCATCCTCATAGAAAAGGAACCGCTATGAATCGCCACCCCTGCATCAAACACTGGAGCGAGCTGCAAGAGCAGACGCCGCGCTACTACTCCGGCAGTCAGGAGCCCCTTTCTCGCGGCTGCGCCCTCGGCAAGCACTTCGGCTTTAGCCGCATCGGCATTCACCACGAGATCGTCGAGCCCGGCCATCGCACCAGCTGGCCCCATGCCGAAAAGACCGAGGATGAGTTTGTTCACGTGCTGGAAGGAACCCCCGATGTCTGGCTCGATGGTATCCTCTATCGCCTGCAACCGGGTGACTCGGTGGGCTTCAAGGCCGGTGACGGGCTGGCCCACGCCTTTATCAACAACACCGAAGAGACTGTCCGGCTGCTCTGCATTGGCGATACCGATCGGGAGGACAACCGCATCCACTACGCCGTGCACCCCGAGCGCAATATCACCCTCGGCAAGCTGCACTGGGATGACGTACCCGAGCGCGAGCTGGGGGATCACGATGGCCTGCCCGACAAGCTGCGCGAGCGCAACGGCCCCTTCTAGAGCGCAGCTCTTCTGCGTACCAGCTATGCACCACCCGATATAAAAAAGCCTGCCGCGTGGCAGGCTTTTGCTATCTGTTTGCCGCCTGTGGCGTGCAGCGTTTATTGCAGGTTGAGCCCGCCCAGATAGTCGCGCTTGCCGAGATCGACCCCGGCACGGCGCAGCAGGGCGTAGGCCATGGTGAGGTGGAAGTAGAAGTTGGGAATGCCGTACTCATGGACGCAGGTATGGCCATCCATCCCCTTGCCGCCCGCCCAGTGGGGCACGTAACGGCCGCTGGCGTACTGGCTGTAGTCCGCCTCCAGCTTGCCTTGCAGATAGCTGATGGTCTTGCCGATATGGGCGCGCAGATCCGCCATGGTCTTGGGGTCATCCCCCATGGCTGGCAGTTCGCTGTGGCTGGCGGTGGCGACCACGGCGCGGGCCGAATCGCAGCAGATCAGCACCTGCTTGGACAGCGGCAACATATCGACGATCAGCCGCTCGCCGAAGAAGTTCTCCACGTTGAACTGCTTCGCCGCGGCATGGGCCTCGGCCTTGGCCAGACAGTGGTCGAGGTTGGTCAGCATCTTGATGAACTGGGCGGTAATGTCGCGATTCATGAGCACTCTCCATCTTGTTGAAACAGCGGCCCGCGTGCGCGGCCACAGTGAATGAGACTGGCTAATCGGCCACCAATATACCCCAACCGCTGCCGGGTTCGAGCCTGCCACGATGAAAAGGGCAGGGTAGCGCTACTTCGCGCGACAACCGCTGGCCAAGCGGCCATGCTCGCTTTTTGAACCCGCGAGTCCCATATCGCCCCTTTTTTGATCTGTGACATAAATCACCTTTTTTCAGAGGCGTAGGCTGAATGCCGTTGTCCTGGACACGCGCCTGCGCATTCGCCAAGACACAAGAAAAGGAGAATGAAATGAAGATCTATGACCGTAACCGCAATGTGCTGAACCTGGGTCAGCGCGTGATGATTGCCGCCACTGGCGCAGTCGATTTTCTGAAAGAGGCCCACACCGACAATATGACCCCCTATCAGGCGGAGCATGAGAAGTGCGTGCTGCTGGCAAACTCCGGTGAGCGCTACGCCCCCATCGAGTTGATTAGACTAGGCTGATCCCTTTCCCTGTCACCCTACTCTTTACAATTCACCCGACCGCCGAGACCATCTGGCGGCCGGGTTTCTGATTTCCTCCTTCATCCCACCAAATGCTGAAAAATTGAGCCGGGTCACACCCCGCTCGATTTGAGCGATTGTCAGCCAGCGCAGGCTCATGCGAACCTTTTAGTCCCGTTAACTCACTAAAAAATAACGACTATGTTCAGGCAAATAATGATGAGTGCCGCCCTGCTGTCGGCGGCGCTGCTTTCCGGTTGTGCTTCCGTACCCATGGCCGATGCCACCGCAGACGCGCAGGCCAAGCAGTTTGTGGCGCCCAAAGATGCGGCCAACCTCTATATCTATCGCAACGAGACCTTCGGTGCGGCGGTGAAAATGCCGCTGCTGGTGGATGGTATGGCGGTCGGCGATACCGTGGCCCACACCTACATCCTCAAGCAGGTGACACCGGGCAGCCACACCATCACCTCCAAGTCGGAGAACGATGCCACCCTGACCCTCAGCACCGAGGCGGGTAAAAACTACTACGTCTGGCAGGAGGTCAAGATGGGCCTGCTGATGGCCCGCTCCAAGCTGAGTCAGGTCAGTGAAGAGGAGGGCAAGCAAGGGGTGATAGAGAGCAAGCTGGTTAAGTGACCAGAGGCTTTCACCAAAAACAAGGCGTAGCTCCACCAGTTACGCCTTTGCCCGAAAGTGGGTGTTCCAGATTTCCTGTCCATGTAGGTTCGATTAGCGAAGCGTAATCGGACGATCGCGTAAGTAACATCCGCATCATCACGGCCCGCAAGCAGATCGAAGTGAGGCAAGGCTATGCTTGGCTTTTCGGTCTCAACGAGGGGAAAGGGATGGCCAATTGGCGGCAGGCATGGAGATTTCCCATCCCAGATCTGCACGCTCTGTTCATCGGAACCGTTATCCTACATATTGTGTTTTGAAATTCATTTTAAACTATATGTTGTGCTTGAAATTTAAATAGTGACGTAGGTTAGTTTTTTATGTTTTAAATTAGTAAGTTAAGTTTAAATGGATTATGTTTTAGTTGCAGTTGGGCAAAAAATGAGTAGAATTTCGCGCTGCATTTAGTCTGTTAAACCTGCATTTAGGATGATAAATGTAGATAGGAGGTTAAGCATGGTTGCTTCTATGTACGAATATAGGCAGAGAAAGAGCCAAGTCATTGAGTCTAATGGCAATTTTTGCGCACCTAAAAATAATGAGCAAAGTGCAAAAGTGGTTGAAATTAAAGACAATAACAAAAAGAAAAGAAGGGCTCGTGATGTATTGTTATCATCTGCCCAAAAGTTGGGTTGGTGATTCTGTTACAAAACAATTGATTTTTAATGAAAAACCCTTAAGAATATTTTTATCAATTCTTAAGGGTTTTTCATTATGGCGACGTCACCAGTCAAAGCACCTAAAATAATCGGAATAACAAACCCACCTAAAGATGTAATTGGCGTGATCAAAAAGCGGCGTTCACAAGAGCTTATTATTGGTCTTTGTGGTGCGATAGGTTCAGGAATCAAACCGCTTAAAAATACAATATGTGAAAAGTTAAAGTCATATGGGTATGAAGTACACCATATAAGACTGAGTGATATCATAATTAGTAAGACTGACCCTACCTTAAAGTCGTTAACAGGATATGATCGCTACGTTCAGTTGCAAGATGCTGGCGATGAGTTGAGGCGTAAACACAATAGTTCTATTTTGGCAGCATGTGCAATAAATGAAATTGCATTAACTAGAATAGAGGAGTATGGCTCTGATGAAGAGGAAAGTGACGAATTAGTAAAAACAGATAAAAAAGTAGCATATATATTAGACCAGCTAAAACATCCTGATGAGGTTAGTCTATTAAGGACTGTTTACAATCACAACTTTTATTTAATCGGTCTAATTAGAACGGAAAAAGAAAGAAAGCTGAATCTAGAAGAAGAAAAGATAAACCCTGGTGAAATTGAAGAATTGGTCATGCGCGACAGAAAAGACTCTGATGAGCATGGTCAGCAAGTTGAAAAAACATTGTATGGCGCAGATTTCTTTATAAGAAATATCCATAATCAGAGCCAGCTATTACAAGCCTCTGTAGAAAGATTTATTAAGCTCGTTCATGGTGTCAATGGAATTACACCCACGCATGATGAAATCGGAATGTTTGCCGCTTATTCAGCATCATTACGCTCTGCGTGCTTATCTAGACAGGTTGGGGCTGCAATAACTGATGCTTCAGGAAATGTTATTGCTACTGGATGTAATGATGTTCCTGCTGCTGGCGGAGGTTTATATTCTGCAAGTACCAGCAAGGATTTCAGATGTGTACATAAAGGGCAGTGTTCTAATGATAAGCATAAGAGTCTTCTTAAAGAAGAAATTAGACAGACGCTTACTAAGGAAATACATGATGAAAGGTTAGTTCAGCACCTTGTGCAGCAAATTGTATCAGAAACAAAAATAAAATCTCTAATTGAATATTCACGCGCTATTCATGCTGAGATGGATGCTATTGTTTCACTTGCCAGAGAAACATCTGAGTCAACAAAAAACAAAATATTATTTGCCACGACATATCCATGTCATAATTGTGCTAGACATATTGTTGCTGCTGGCATAAATAAGGTTGTATATATTGAACCTTATGAAAAAAGTCTCGCAATGAAACTTCATGATGATGCTATATCAGATATAGATGAAGTAGGTAAAGTTATTTTTATGCCATTTGAAGGTGTATCTCCTAATAGATTTGAGAAGTTTTTTAAATCAAATGGTGCCAGAAAGGATAATAGTGGTCGCGTTATTCATAATCATGTGAATGATTTATATCATGTCGATACTCAATATTTAGATAGTTATCATGCATATGAAGCTAAAGTAGCAGCGATGCTTGCAGGAATGTTTGAAAATACCGACGCTTAAGTAACTTTTTATCTAAAACAGCTCCGAACTCATCACTTGTTCGGAGC
>NZ_CAWMRY010000051.1:0-29224 GCF_963870295.1 Aeromonas sp. ANP5
TTTAGTTGACCACTACAGCCCGTCCCTGAGCTCTGTCGCGAGCCTGGCATCAGCACGACAACCATTCTACAAATGGCGTTCCAAATTTGGCGGGATGGATGCCTCCCTCATGGCTCGCCTCAAGGAGTTGGAGGACGAAAACCGCCGACTCAAGAAGATGTATGCCGAGGAGCGCCTCAAGGCCGAGATCATCACCGAGGCCATGGCAAAAAAGTGGTAACGCCATCAGCCCGCCGGGAGATGGCGACCCAGGCCGTGGCTCACTACGCCATATCCATCCGCTTGGCTTGCCGGGTATTCATGGTCAGCGAAAGCTGTTATCGCTACCAGCCCGTGCTAGCCGATGAAAACCAGAAGATTGCTGACTGGCTGCTACGGATCACGGCCAGCCAGCGCAACTGGTGCTTCGGGCTCTGCTTCCTCTACTTGCGCAACGTCAAAGGGTTTGGTTGGAACCACAAACGGGTGTACCGGATTTATCGGGAGCTTGAGCTCAATCTACGGATAAGGCCTAAGAAACGGCTGGTGCGTGCCAAACCGACGCCATTGGCGGTTCCTGACCAGCCCAACCACTGCTGGTCAATGGATTTCATGCACGATCAGCTCAGTGATGGTCGCTCAGTCCGGCTCTTTAATGTGATCGACGACTTTAATCGTGAGGCACAGTGCATTGAGGTGGATTTCTCCTTGCCGGCAGCCCGGGTGAAACGGGCGCTGGAGCAGGTGATCGCGTGGCGTGGCAAGCCGGCGGAGATCCGCTGCGATAATGGCCCGGAGTACATCAGCGAAGAGCTGAAGAGATGGGCTGAGAAGCAGGAGATCCGGTTGGGTTACATTCAGCCCGGCAATCCGCAGCAGAATGCCTACATCGAGCGGTTTAATCGGACGGTACGCTACGATTGGCTGGGTCATTACATATTTGAATCACTCCATGAGTTACAGGAGTTTGCAACGAACTGGCAGTGGCTTTATAACCATGAACGTCCCAATATGGCGCTGGGTGGCTTCACGCCAAAACAGCACCTGGCAAAGGCCGCATAGTCCCTACTTTTGGATGCCCCTAAAAATGGGGGGATTACCATGGGGACGTGGCAGAAGATGGCCATGCCGATGATGGCCCAGACCAGACGCTCCATGGGCATGCGGCGACGACGCAGGGTCGCGATATCCTCTTCGGCGAGCAGCGTCGTGATGAGCTCGGGAGGAATGAGGTCTGAGAGTGACTCAAACTGAGCGGCATTGCTAGCGTGGAGGAAGTCGAGAGCGTGAGCGATACGCATAAAAAATCCGAAACCAATCAACAGGTTTCGGATTTTCACACAACAGAAGGATCGGTCAATGGATCCTTAACTGATCGGCATTAGCATCTTGGCGCCGGTTTTTTTATACCTGAGATTTATCCATCCTCTGACATAGTGGCCACACTCTTCTCGTTCCATCGTTCCATCGTTCCATCGTTCCATCGTTCCATCGTTCCATCGTTCCATCGTTCCATCGTTCCATCGTTCCATCGTTCCATCGCTCTCCTCGCTACTCCAAGCTGCCGTTCGCTGGCGTACTCGTCGTTTCGAAATGAGGTGCTGACCCTATGGTTGGGAACGGGATGTGCCGACAGACAATAGCCATAAAAAAAGCGCGCCATAGGCGCGCTCAGTTCACAAGCGGAGGCGTTATTCATCAAAGATCCCGAAGTGATCCTTGGCGAAATTGACCCGCTGCTCCACGTTCATCTTCACCTGGCCCAGCTTCTCGATGGTCTTGAGATTGGGTACCAGGCCGCGACCGTTGGCGATCTGGATGGCAAGGCCGGGACGGGCATTGAGCTCCAGCAGCATGGGGCCGCGGAACTTGTCCAGCACCATGTCAGTACCTATATAGCCCAGACCCGACATCTCGTAGCAGGAGGCGGCCAGGGTGAGCAGGGTATCCCAGTGGGGCACCTTGAGCTCATAGAGGTCGAGGCCGGTATCCGGATGGTGGCGCAGCGGATTGCCAAACTGCACCGCCCGCAGGGCACGACCGGTACGCAGGCACAGACCCACCCCCACGGCGCCCTGGTGCAGGTTCGCCTTGCCGTCGGAGGCGGCGGTGGAGAGGCGCATCATCGCCATCACCGGGAACCCCTTGAAGATGATGACCCGAGCATCGGGTACCCCTTCAAAAGAGTAGCCGTCGAACACATCATCAAAGTTGATGAGGCCTTCCACCAGTGCCACGTCGGGCTTGCCGCCGAGGGAATAGAGCCCCGCCAGAATGTTGGAGACATGGCGCTCCAGATCCTGACCGTTGGAGGCGCTGCCGTTGGGTTTATAGAAGAGGCCATCTTCCTGACGCAGGATCACTAGGATCCCCTTGCCGCCCGAGCCACGGGCCGGCTTGATGCAGAAGCCCGGCCAATCTTTTACCAGCTCGGTGATGCGACCTACATCGTGCTGGGCACGGATGGTACCGATAAGCTCAGGCACGGTAACGCCTGCATCCAGCGCAATTTGCTTGGTCTGCAGCTTGTCATCCACCAGCGGATAGAGGCTGCGCGGATTGTAGCGGCTGATGTAGGAGTGGTTGCGCTTGTTCATGCCGAGGATGCCTGATTGGGACAGGCTCCACGGGGTGGTGTATTTTTCCCAGAACCACATCGGTTACTTGTCCTTACCCGGGGTGACGCCAGATTTCATCTCGTCCACTAGCGGCTTGAAGCGCTTCAGTTCGCTCAGCTTGTAGCCGGTGTAGTTACCCATCAACAGCACGGTCGCCATCAGCACCAGCTGCAGGCCGAGGAAGTTGAAGGTGAGGTGACGAATAAGCTCGTTATCCATGGCCAGATAGGCGATGACGGCAACCAGTAGAGAGCCACCACCCTGGCGGAACACCTCTTTCGGGCCCTCTTCTTCCCACAGGATGGACATCCGTTCGATGGTCCAGGAGAGGATGATCATCGGGAAGAAGGTGATCTTCATGCCGTCGGTCAGCCCCAGCTTGAAGGCGAACGCGGAGAAAATACCGATCATCGAGATAACCATGATGATGATGGCCGATATTCGGGCGACCAGCAGCAAGTTAAGCCGCGACAGATAGGAGCGGATGATGAGACCGGTGCCGACGATCAGCAGGAAGCCGATGAGGCCGGTGACCAGTGAGGTCTGGATAAAGGCGACCGCGATCAGCACAGGCATAAAGGTACCGGAGGTTTTGATCCCCACCAGAACCCGCAGGAACACCACCATCAGCACGCCGATAGGGATCAGCAGCAAGCCCTTGAACAGGGTCTGCTCTTCCAGTGGCAGGCTGTGGATGGAGAAGTTCATCATCTCTGATTTTTCGAACTTCTGCGCCAGTGCTACGCTGACCGGCTGCTCCTGCTCGATCATCGAGAAGCTGACACGGGAGTTGTGACCACCGGTCACGTCCAGCAGGGCGCCGGAGTTATATTCCCACAGCAGCAGGTTGGCCGGACGACCCTGTTCACCGGTTTGCGGGTTGAACAGCTTGTAGTCGGTCGGGCTGTTGAATACCTGCAGGTAATCCACCAGCTCCTGACGACGGCGGCCATCTTCCAGATTCAGGGCATGCACCACGCGGGTGGGGACGTCAGCATTGTTGAGCAGCTCGGCGATCAGGTTGGCGCGGCTCTTGTGCTTTTTCAGCAGCTCGGCGTTCTGCTCCTGCTTCTCGATCTCTTTGATGATCTCGCGAGTCAGGGTGTAGCCGTCGGCAGAGCGCTCCTGTGCCCGCTCGAGGATCTGCTTCATCGCGGTGGCATAAGGCTCACTCTCGATCTGCTTCTCGATGGCTGGCGGCTGCGGATTGGCGGCCGGTTTGGCGTGGGCATCCGCCATCATGTCGACGCGGTAGTAGAGCTCCTGACGGCCGGAGGCGGTGCGGATGGACCACTCGGCGCGGGCATCACCATCTTTCTCGACGAAGGAGAGGCCGTAGCCGGGGCTGGCGGCGTTCTCGTTCATCAGGGTGAAACCGGGCTGGGTGCCCGGAATGGCCAGGGAGGCGATCACCGGCTCACCGGTCGCCTCGAACTCAAGCTTGGCTTCGATGGACCAGATCTGGCGCTTTTCACCGGGCGTCAGCGGCACATCCAACGCGATATGGTGATAGATCGTCATCCCCAGGCCGACAATGTACAGCAGGGCTACCAGCAAATAGAACGGCTTACGGGAAACCATGGATTATTTCACATCCTTGAGCTTGGGTTTGGGTTGGATATATTCGCGGGCCACATCAACCACGGCGATGTCTTTCAAAAATTCGCGACCCAGCAGCACAGGGAAGGTCATGTCGCTACGGTCTTTCAGGGTAAATTCGGCTTTCTCGGTCATGTCGCCAATGCGCACGGCCAGACGCACCACCGGACGGCGGTCCAGATCGTCGGCAGAGGCCTGACGCACCCGCACATGGCGTACCAGCGGCGCTTCGATCTGGATCTTGTCGTCCACTTCCTGATGGCTCAGGAAAAAGCGCACCCAGTTTTTGCCGTTGCGCTCGAAAATGGTGATCTCCTGCGCACTAATGGAGGAGGTGGTCGCACCGGTATCGACCCGCGCCTGGAAGGCGTCGTTGGCCGCATCAACCCAGATCCACTCGGCTTCACCGACCATCAGCTTGCCATCGATGGTGTGACCCTGATTGGGGGCCGGGCACTTCTCGGTGGGGATGGCCATCGGCTTGGGCGGCTCGGAGGGGAGGGTGGCGAGCTTGTGGTCTACTTGCTTGACGGACTCTTTCATATTGGTGACATCTGTGTTGAGCTGAACCAGCAGGTGCTGTTGCTGCACATACTGCTTCTGTTGCTGTTCCATGGATGTTTGCAGGCGCTGCTCGCTCTGGCTCAGCTCGCTACGAAGCTCGGCCAGCGTCAGAGCAGGAACCTGAGGCGCTTTTTCCATATTGACACACCCGCCGAGACTAAGCAGGGAGAGCAGGGTCATTCCTTTTAATTTGCTTTTCATGTCATTCATTTAACTGTGCTTCCTGGAATTGGGTCAGTGTAACTTCCTGAATCGCCATCGGCTAGTCTTTGGCCTTGCGGGCAATCAGTACGGCACGTTTCGGCGCCGGGTGTCCTTCTACCGTGAGTGCCGGATTGTCTGGATCCAGATAGTCACTCAGGGATTCATTAATCATCCAGTCGGTACGACGCTGTTCGTCGGTGCTGGTCATATTCTCGTCTACTATCCGCACGTCGGTGAAGCCGCAGCGCTCGACCCACAGCTTGAGGGCGCGGCTTGAGGGAATAAACCAGACGTTGCGCATCTTGCCGTAACGGTCAGTGGGCATCAGCACGTCGTTGACCCCGCCGTCAATCACTAGCGTCTCCAGCACCAGCTCGCCATCATCTTTCAATTGATTGCGCAGCTGCTCGATGTGCTCGATGGGGGATTTGCGGTGATAGAGCACCCCCATGGAGAAGACGGTGTCAAAGGCACGCAGCTCCGGCAGCTCCTGAATACCGAGCGGCAGCAGGTGGGCGCGCTGATCATTGCCTGCGAAGTGGCGAATGGCCTCGAACTGGCAGAGGAACAGCGAACTCGGGTCGATGCCGACCGCCAGCTTGGCCCCTTCACCCACCATGCGCCAGAGGTGGTAACCGCTGCCGCAGCCCACATCCAGCACGTAACGGCCTTCGAGCGGGCTGATATGGGGCAGCACCCGATCCCACTTCCAGTCAGAGCGCCACTCGGTATCGATATGGATGCCGTGTACGGTGAACGGCCCTTTGCGCCAGGGCATGAAGTGGCGCAGCAGGCTCTCGACCTTCTTGCGCTCCCCTTCGCCAAGGCTCTCGGCCGAGCCAATCTCGACCCGGCTTTTCAGCTCGATGTTGCCGGGGGAGACCACCGGCAGCTTGTTGAGGGCGCGGTTCCAGCGGGGCAGGTCGCCATGCTGGTTGTCATGTTGCCAGGCGTGCAGCTGGGCGGGCAGGGTATGCAGCCAGTGGCTCAGCCGGTTTTTGGCAATCAGTTGATAGAAATTGGCAAAGTCGATCATGGCTGGGCGTCGCTGGATTTGATGGCAATCATGGAGCCGAAGTTGAAGCACTGGAACCAGAGATCCTGATGGACGAAACCGGCATCCCGCAGGCGTGCCTGATGCACCGGCAGGCTGTCGGTGCGCATCACGTTCTCAAGGGCAGTGCGTTTCTGGCTGATCTCCAGCTCGCTGTAGCCATTGGCCCGCTTGAAGTCGAGATGCAGATCGATCAGCAGCTCGTTGACCGGTTCATCTTCGAAGCGGAACTTTTCGCTCAGGATCAGGATCCCGCCCGGGCGCAGACCATCGTGAATGCGCTGGATCAGGGCGGCCCGTTTCTCTGGTTCGACAAATTGCAGGGTGAAGTTGAGCACCACCACGGAGGCGTTCTCGATCTCGATGTCGCAGATATCTGCTTCCACCAGCTCCACCGGCACCTCGGATTTGAAACCGGAGAGGTGGGCGCGGGCGCGCTCGATCATCGGATGGGAGAGATCCACCGCGGTGATGCGGCAGCCGGACTGGCTGACATGGCGACGCATCGCCTGGGTCGCGGCGCCCAGTGAGCAGCCGAGATCATAGAGTCGGCTCTCGGGTTGGGCGTAGCGGGCGGCCATCATGCCGATGGCAGAGATGATGTTGCTGTAACCCGGCACCGAGCGCTGGATCATATCGGGAAACACGTCGACGACCTGTTCGTCAAAACAGAAGTCTCCCAATCGGGCGATCGGGGCGGCAAAAATTTGATCTTTGGTATGCATGCTGGCGCAACCTGACAGTCGGGACATCACCCGGCTGTATTGTTCAATTGAGTCGTTGGGTGACACCCATCAGAGTAGATTTATCACCTGTTTACGAACGGGGTAGCTGGTCGTGAAATCCTTTGGACCTGTCCTGTTCGTACGGGCCATGTTCCGGACCCTTACTTGGGGCGGTAGTGTAGAGGATTGATGGCCGTTTGTCTTGACGCCAGGGCTTGCCACGCCACAAAAAAGCACTTTTTTTGCAGCGAAACGATGGCCGCAGAATGGGTTGGCTAAAAGCGCAGCACTCCCTGCCGTGCGCGATCGTTTTCCCCCGGCCAGGGGGCCATCTCCTGCTCCAGCAGGCGGGTGATCTGGCGGGCCAGCTCGGGGGCCTGGGCGTTGTCGGCAGTATGTATATAGAGGTAGAGATCCTTGCCCTCCGCCAGCCACTGGCGCCAGTGGGGGAGCCAGCTGGGCAGGAAGGGGTGATTGGCCGCCGGATCCGGCAGGCCGATAAAGCGCACCATGGGGGCGTTGGCGGTGGCCAGCAGATGCACCGGCAGGCGCGGTTTCTTGCCCTGGGCATCGACAAGGGCTGGCGTGGTTGCTTGCACCGAGAAGAGTGGCCGGCTGTCGAACATCACCCGGTTCACACCCTGTTCCATCAGCAGCCGGTTCAATGCCCGCTCGGCCTCCCCCTTGGCGAAGAACTCAGGGTGACGCACTTCGAGGGCGTAGCGAAACGCCCGCGGCAGCCGATCGATGAAGGCCGCCAGTCTGGCCAGCCCCTGTGGCCCGAAACGGGCGGGCAACTGCAGGGTGAGCAGCCCCAGCTTGTCGTGCAGCGGGGCGAGCAGGCGAATAAAGTCGGCGACTTGTTTGTCTGCGCTCACCAGATCGCTCTGGTGGCTGATGGTTTGCGGAAATTTGAAGTTGAAACGAAAGTGATTGGGCACCGCATCAGCCCAGCGCTGTACCGTGTCCGGCGTCGGCAGGGCGTAGAAGGTGGTGTTGCCCTCCACCGAATTGAACACGGTGGCGTAGTGGGCGAGGTGTTCGGCAGGCTTGGCGCCAAGGCCCAGCAACTGGCCGGGCCAGCTGGGGTGGGACCACTGTGGCAGGCCCAAATAGAGGCTCATGGTGGCTAATCTCTTCGCTCTTGGTGCATTCGTGCCGATTTTTTGCCCGCTTTTTGCCATCGAGTGCAAAAAACTGGCGAAAGGAGGCTGCTGGCCATTTTACCCAAAAGGGGGTTTTCCTCTATAATGCCAGCCCTTTTGTTTTTCAATTTCTTGTGACCCATGCCTATCTACGAATATCGTTGCGACGTCTGTGGCCATGAATTGGCAAAACTGCAAAAGCTTTCCGATGCCCCCCTGACCGACTGTCCGGCCTGTAGCAAGCCGAATCTGGTCAAGCTGATATCGGCGGCAGGCTTCCGGCTCAAGGGAACCGGATGGTACGAGACTGATTTCAAACCGGGTAAGAAAAAGAATCTGGCCAGCTGTGAGACAGACGGTGCTTGCCAGTCGTGCCCGGCGGCCCAAGGTTAACCGTCTCTCTACAATTTCGAAGGAAGAAGTCCATGCGCTCTATCTATTGCGGACAGGTCAATGAGGCCCATGCAGGGCAGACCATTACATTGTGCGGTTGGGTTCATCGTCGTCGTGATCTCGGCGGTCTGATCTTTATCGATATGCGCGACCGGGAAGGGATCGTTCAGGTGTTCTTCGATCCGGACAAGCCGGACGCGTTCGCCCTGGCCTCCGAGCTGCGCGGCGAGTTCTGCATCCAGGTGACCGGCGTGGTGCGCACCCGTCCCGAGTCCCAGCGCAACAGCGACATGGCCACTGGCGCCATCGAAGTGTTCGCCCACGAACTCAACATCATCAACCGTGCCGAGCCGCTGCCGCTGGACTTCAATCAGGTCAACAGCGAAGAGATCAGCCTCAAGTATCGCTACCTGGATCTGCGTCGTCCCGAGATGGCCAAGTACCTGAAGACCCGTGCCAAGGCCAGCGCCTTCGTACGCCGCTTCATGGACGAGCACGGCTTCCTCGATATCGAGACCCCGATGCTGACCAAGGCCACTCCGGAAGGTGCCCGTGACTATCTGGTGCCGAGCCGCGTGCACAAGGGCAAGTTCTACGCTCTGCCGCAATCACCCCAGCTGTTCAAGCAGTTGCTGATGATGTCCGGCTTCGATCGCTACTACCAGATCGTCAAGTGCTTCCGTGACGAAGACCTGCGTGCCGACCGCCAGCCGGAATTCACCCAGATCGACGTGGAGACCTCCTTCATGACCGCGCCGCAGGTGCGTGAAGTGATGGAAGAGATGATCCGCAAACTGTGGCTGCACATCCTGAACGTGGATTTGGGCGACTTCCCGATCATGACCTTCGACGAAGCCATGCGTCGCTACGGCTCCGACAAGCCGGACCTGCGTCTGCCAATGGAGCTGGTCGATGTGGCTGATCTGCTGACCGCTGTCGAGTTCGCCGTGTTCGCTGGCCCCGCCAACGATCCGAAAGGTCGTGTGGCTGCCCTGAAAGTCCCGGGCGGCGCCGAGCTCTCTCGCAAGCAGATCGACGAATACACCAAGTTTGTCGGCATCTACGGTGCCAAGGGCCTGGCCTGGATGAAGGTTAACGAAGCTGCCAACGGCATCGAAGGCGTGCAGTCTCCGGTTGCCAAGTTCCTCTCTGACGCCATCGTGCGCGAGATCCTGGCTCGTACCGGCGCTGCCGACGGCGACATCATCTTCTTTGGCGCTGACAGCAAGAAAGTGGTCTGCGATGCCATGGGCGCCCTGCGTCTGAAAGTGGGTCGCGATCTGGGCCTGCTGGAGAACAGCTGGAAACCGCTGTGGGTCATCGACTTCCCGATGTTCGAGGAAGATGGTGAAGGTGGTCTGGCCGCCATGCACCACCCGTTCACCGCGCCGAGCAACATGAGCCCGGCCGAGCTGAAAGCCAACCCTGTGGGTGCTTACGCCAACGCCTACGACATGGTGATCAACGGCTACGAAGTGGGTGGCGGCTCTGTCCGTATCCACAACAGCGAGATGCAATCCACCGTGTTCGATATCCTGGGTATCACCCCGGCCGAGCAGCGTCTGAAGTTTGGCTTCCTGCTGGATGCCCTGAAGTACGGCACCCCGCCGCACGCCGGTCTGGCCTTCGGTCTGGACCGTCTTAGCATGCTGCTGACCGGCACCGAAAACATTCGGGACGTCATCGCCTTCCCGAAAACGACCGCGGCTGCCTGTCTGATGACAGACGCCCCCAGCCTTGCCAATGCCGCCCAACTGGGTGAGCTGGCGATTGCAACCACCGTCAAGGGCGACGAGTAAGCCGATACCGGCACCGGAGGCCGCCGCCGTGCGGCCTCTGTGTTTCCCTTGGGTTAGTCATGATCAGTGTTACTGACATTTAAAAAATAACGGAGAGTCTCTATGGCAGGTCACAGTAAATGGGCCAACATCAAACACCGCAAGGCCGCTCAGGACGCCAAGCGTGGCAAGATCTTCACCAAACTGATCCGCGAAATCACTACCTCCGCGCGTCTGGGTGATGCCGATCCCGCCAACAACCCGCGTCTGCGTGCTGCGGTGACTGCCGCCCTGACCAACAACATGACCCGCGACACCATCAACCGTGCCATTCAGCGTGGCGCCGGTGGTGGCGATGGCGAACAGCTCGAGACCATCGTGTACGAAGGTTACGGCCCGGCTGGCTCTGCCGTGATGGTAGAGTGCCTGACCGACAACCGTAACCGTACCGTAGCCGAAGTGCGTCACGCCTTCAGCAAGTGCGGTGGCAACCTGGGTACCGACGGCTCCGTTGCCTATCTGTTCAGCAAGAAAGGTCTGCTGACTTTCGTGGGCGTAGACGAAGATGCCCTGATGGATGCCGCGCTGGAAGCGGGCGCCGATGACGTGGTCACCGAAGAGGATGGCACCATCGAGGTGTACACCACCCCGAACGACTTCGGTACCGTGCTGGACGGTCTGGAAGCTGCCGGCTTCAAAGCCCAGAGCGCCGAAGTGACCATGATCCCCTCCACCGAAGCGGAGCTGGATGCAGAAACTGCACCCAAGCTGATGCGTCTGATCGACATGCTGGAAGATCTGGACGACGTGCAAGAGGTGTATCACAACGGCTCCATCTCCGATGAAGTCGCTGCGACCCTTTGATCGCTGAATCGTGCTCTCCCAATGGCAGCCAGATGGCTGCCATTTTTTTATCTTTGCATCGTGGCAACTGCTGATGTGTCGGTTGAGCAATCGGCGCAACAATTCTCTTCACTGACAATCTTTCCCGCTTTCTCTGCGAATTATCATTGCTCTGTCCATGCCAGTCGGTTGGCCCTGCACGTACGCCAGTCGGCAGTTCTGCTGCGTTGCGTTAGCGAGGCTCCGCTTATCCTGTTTATCACACCTTTAGCTCTTAGATGGCGTTGGCTGCTCACATCTGCCCGTCAGGGTAATTGCTTTGCGTTGCGTTGAGTTGCGTTGTGGGTAGGGGAGAGGAGGTGATGGAGTGTGCTCTTGTTATCACAGGTGGCCCATCAATACAGAGTCACAGGTTGGGATGTCGATAACGGATTGGCTGGGGCGGGTTGGTTGGTTGGTTGGTTGGTTGGTTGGTTGGTTGGTTGGTTGGTTGGTTGGTTGGTTGGTTGGTTGGTTGGAAAGTTCGGGGCTGCACTACCGCAATCGGCTGGAGAGAGGAGCGCTGTGATAAGTGGCAGATAAAAAAAGCCCGCGCAGTGCGCGGGCTTGTTATCTCAGGACCGGTTATCAGGCCTTGGATTTCTTCTTGCCTTCAACCTTGGCTTCAACCGGGGCAGCAGTTACCGGAGCGGCTTCGGTGAACGGACGACCGTAGTAGGAGTCCAGCAGAACTTGCTTCAGCTCGCTGATCAGCGGGTAGCGCGGGTTGGCGCCGGTGCACTGGTCATCGAAAGCTTCGATAGCCAGCTGGTCAACCTTGGCCAGGAAGTCAGCTTCAGTCACGCCAGCTTCGCGGATAGAGGCCGGGATACCCAGGGTAGCCTTCAGCTCGTCCAGCCAGGTCAGCAGCTTCTCGATCTTGGCGGCGGTGCGGTCACCGGCAGCAGTCAGACCCAGG
Organism: Aeromonas sp. ANP5; assembly: GCF_963870295.1. Classification (NCBI taxonomy): domain Bacteria; kingdom Pseudomonadati; phylum Pseudomonadota; class Gammaproteobacteria; order Aeromonadales; family Aeromonadaceae; genus Aeromonas; species Aeromonas sp. ANP5. Next base: position 11,861 of record NZ_CAWMRY010000051.1, read on the forward strand.
TGGTCAGCGACTTCGGCGTAACGACGACGAGCCTGCGGACGGTCGTACTGGGAGAACGCAGTCTGCTTGGTCGGGTTGTCGTTCGCGTTGTAGCGGATGACGTTGCTGATCAGCAGGGCGTTAGCCAGACCGTGCGGAATGTGGAACTCGGCACCCAGTTTGTGAGCCATGGAGTGGCACACACCCAGGAAGGCGTTGGCGAACGCGATACCAGCGATGGTGGCAGCATTGTGCACCTTCTCACGAGCGATCGGGTCGTTGGCACCGTTCTGGTAGCTGGACGGCAGGTACTCTTTCAGCATTTTCAGGGCTTGCAGCGCCTGACCGTCGGAGTACTCGTTAGCCAGTACGGAAACATAAGCTTCCATGGCGTGAGTCACGGCATCGATACCACCGAAGGCACACAGGGACTTCGGCATGCCCATGACCAGGTTGGCATCAACGATGGCCATGTTCGGGGTCAGCTCGTAGTCAGCCAGCGGATACTTCTGACCAGACACTTCATCGGTTACTACTGCAAACGGAGTGACTTCAGAACCGGTACCGGAAGTGGTGGTGATACAGACCAGTTCGGCCTTCACGCCCATTTTCGGGAACTTGTAGATACGCTTGCGGATATCCATGAAGCGCATGGCCAGATCTTCGAACGCAGTGTTCGGGTGTTCGTACATCACCCACATGATCTTGGCTGCATCCATCGGTGAACCACCGCCCAGCGCCAGGATAACGTCCGGTTTGAAGGAGTTGGCCATCTCGGCACCCTTGCGAACCACAGCCAGGGTCGGGTCAGCTTCTACTTCGTAGAACACTTCCACTTCCATATTCTGTGCTTTCAGCAGGCTGACCAGTTCATCGGCGTAGCCGTTGTTGAACAGGAAGCGGTCAGTTACGACCATGGCACGCTTTTTACCTTCCAGGTCGCTCAGAGCGATCGGCAGGGAACCACGACGGAAGTAGATGGATTTCGGAAGTTTGTGCCACAGCATGTTTTCTGCCCGTTTTGCGACTGTCTTCTTGTTGATCAGGTGCTTCGGACCCACGTTTTCGGAGATGGAGTTACCGCTCCAGGAGCCGCAACCCAGGGTCAGGGACGGTGCCATTGCGAAGTTGTACAGGTCACCGATACCGCCTTGGGTAGACGGAGTGTTGATCAGGATACGCGCGGTCTTCATCTTGTCGCCGAAGTACTTGATGCGGTCAGCGTTGCGGTCCTGGTCGGTGTACAGACCTGAGGTGTGGCCGATACCACCGATGTTGACCATGTCACAGGCCATATCAACGGCGTTTTCGAAGCTGCTTGCACGGAACATACCGAGCAGCGGGGACAATTTCTCGTGAGCAAACTCATCTTCTGCACACAGCTTGACGCCTTCACCGATCAGGATCTTGGTATCAGCCGGTACAGTTACGCCTGCCATCTCGGCAATCTTGGTAGCTGGCTGGCCAACGATGTTGGCGTTCAAGGCACCGTTGATCAGGATGACTTTACGTACCTTGTCAGCATCTTCTTTGGAGAGCACGTAGCCCTTGTGGGATGCAAAGCGCTCTTTAACCTGGTCGTAGATGGCATCAACAACGATGACTGCCTGCTCGGAAGCACAGACCACGCCGTTATCGAAAGTCTTGGACATCAGGATGGAGGCAACGGCACGCTTCACGTCGGCGGTTTCGTCGATAACGATAGGTACGTTACCGGCACCTACACCGATAGCAGGCTTACCGGAGGAGTAGGCTGCTTTCACCATGCCCGGGCCACCGGTGGCCAGGATCAGGTTGATGTCTTCGTGCTTCATCAGGGCGTTGGAGAGCTCAACAGACGGTTGGTCGATCCAGCCGATGATGTCTTTCGGCGCACCGGCGGCAACAGCGGCATCCAGTACCAGCTTGGCAGCGGTATTGGTGGAGTTCTTGGCACGGGGGTGCGGGGAGAAGATGATGGCGTTGCGGGTCTTGAGCGCGATCATGGATTTGAAGATCGCAGTGGAGGTCGGGTTGGTGGTCGGAACGATACCACAGATGATACCTACCGGCTCGGCGATGGTGATGGTACCCATCTGATCATCTTCGCTCAGAATGCCGCAGGTCTTCTCGTCTTTGTACTTGTTGTAGATGTATTCGGAGGCGAAGTGGTTCTTGATAACCTTGTCTTCGATGATACCCATACCGGATTCTTCCACGGCCATCTGGGCCAGGGGGATACGGGCGTTGTTGGCGGCCAGGGCGGCGGCACGGAAGATCTTGTCTACCTGCTCTTGAGAGAAGCTGGCGAATTCACGCTGGGCTTCCTTAACGCGGGCGACCAGTGCATCCAGTTCAGCCAAATTGGTTACTGCCATGTTTATCTCCTGATTATTTGAAAACTGTTTAGTAAGACGTTGGCAATGCCCGGCAATTATAGTCGCCCTGTCAAGACGGTATCGTTGCAACAGCTTTTTCACATGCCTTACTAAATCGCTTTCTGAGTCGATTATAGAGCGGGGCTGACTCAGAAAAACTTGATCTGGATCATGTGTAACAAAAGAACAAAAGAAATTTTATTTCACAATCCTTGTTTGACTGATGTTATCGGAATGTGCATCAAAGGGAAAGGTGAGAGACTTGTTAATGCAGGGCAATAAACCACATTTATCAAGTGGTTAATTGCACCCAGCCATAGTGTTACAGAGCTATTTTGGCGGTATAGGTTAGCAAATATGAGTGAATTGGTTTCAAAATCACCGACAAACGCACTTTATTCCAGCGTTTGTTGCAAAAATGATTGTTGTTTTAATCCATGACTAATCCGCTTTATTCCCCAAGGGGGTCATTTCTGCCCCCTTTCCCGGTTTTTGCATTGTGGCTCTATTACCGAGTCAATGAAGTGATGTCTGGCCTGAAATAGTGGAAAGGCAAAGTGTGGATTCTCTCGAGTCGCTTGGTCATTCGGTCAGTCATCGTCGGACTCTCTGGTCATGATTAAGCAGGCTTGCGCTCACTTTTCTGGCGCGTGTCGGGCGGTAGAAAGGGCTTTTGGCATCGGTTTATGCCAGTTAGCGCGGATGCATTAGATGAACTAACTAAAAAACCCTCAAAATGGTGAGATTATTTGATTGGTGCCCGCTCTGGCTATGATGTAAATTTACGCACGAAATTAATGGACTGGCCCGCTGGGCCCGAAACTCTATTGGAAGGCGCCTATGGCAGCAATTGACGTCTCGTTGTATCTGAAGTTTTTTGTCGGTTTGTTCGCAATTATCAACCCGCTTGGTTTGTTGCCGGTGTTTGTCAGCCTGACCAGCCACCATACCCAGGCTGAGCGGATGAAAACCAATACCACCGCCAATATCGCGGTGATGGTGATCCTGCTGGTCTCCATGTATATGGGGCAGCTGATCCTCGATGGGTTTGGCATCTCGCTGGCATCGTTCCGGATCGCCGGTGGGTCGCTGATTACCCTGATTGCCTGGTCGATGCTGCAGGGCAAGCTGGGCGAGGTGAAGCACAACAAACAGGAGAAGGGTGAACTGGCGGTGCGCGAGTCTATCGCCGTGGTACCGCTGGCGCTGCCGCTGATGGCGGGCCCCGGTGCCATCTCCTCGGTGATTGTCTATGCCAGCCAGAGCCACTGGCAGCAGCTGCTCGGCATGTCAGTGGTTGTCGTTGTCTTCTCTTTCTGCTCCTGGCTCATCTTCCGCGCCGCGCCGCTGCTGTTCAAGATCATGGGCAACACCGGCATCAACGTGGTGACCCGTATCATGGGTCTTATCATGATGTCGCTGGGTATCGAGATCATGGTGGCCGGTATCAAGGGGGTTTTCCCCAGTTTGATGTGAGCCAGCTCCGCTTTATGAAAGCCGGTCCTCGTGACCGGCTTTTTATTGGTTGCTTTTTGCCCGGTCTTTTCTAGAATCGGTCGTTTGTGTGAAAAATGAGCGCTTTGCCGGTGTTTTAATACTGAAAAAGCGCACGCCAGCTGATTTTTTGACCAGAAAATGACGATTACCCTGACAATATCTGTTGCATTATCGGAATTGGCAGGGAATTATGCTGGGAGCGGGGTTTAACCCCGTCACTTTAAAAAATGCATGGAATGTTCTTGTTGGAGTAGGGAAATGACTCATAAAAAAACAATGATTAACACATTGCTGGTGGCTGCACTGTTTGGTGGCGTCAATGTGGCTCAGGCTGCCGATGTCCCGGCGGGAACCAAGCTGGCTGAAGTCCAGCAACTGGTAAAAGGCAACGGCTCCGAGCCTGCGACCCTTGACCCGCACAAGACCGAAGGAACGGTCGAATCCAATATCCTGCGCGACCTGTTCGAGGGTCTCGTTGCTTCCGGCCCGAAAGGGGAAATTCTCCCGGCGGTGGCTGAATCCTGGGAAACCAAGGATAACAAGCACTACGTCTTCCACCTGCGCAAAGATGCCAAGTGGTCCAACGGTGACCCGGTCACTGCCCACGATTTCGTTTTTGCTTTCCAGCGTGCCGTTGATCCGAAAACCGCCTCTCCTTACTCCTGGTATCTGGAGATCCCGACCATTGCCAATGCCTCCGAGATCATCGCAGGTAAAAAGCCGGCTGATACGCTGGGCGTGAAGGCGACCGACGACTACACCTTCGAAGTGCAGCTCGAGAAAGCGATCCCTTACTTCGTCAGCATGCTCTCCCACACCACCACCTATCCGGTACCGAAGAAGGTGATCGAGAAGTTCGGTGACAAGTGGACCCAGCCGGAAAATATGGTATCCAACGGTGCCTATACCCTGAAGAACTGGGTGGTGAACGAGCGCGTCGAAGTGGAGCGCAACAAGCACTACTGGAACGATGGCAAGACCATTATCAACAAGGTGGTCTATCTGCCCATCCAGTCTACCAACGCCGACCTGAGCCGCTATCTGGCGGGCGAAGTGGACATCACCTATCAGATGCCCATCGAGCGCTTCAAGCAGATGAAGAAAGAGAAGCCGGACGAGCTGAAAGTGACCGGTTATGTTGGTACTTACTACTACCAGTACAACGTCAAGAAGAAGCCGTTTGACGATGTGCGCGTCCGTACTGCGCTCTCCTATGCCATCGATCGCAACGTGATCGCCGACAAGGTGATGGGTCAGGGTCAGACGCCGGGTTACACCCTGGTGCCGGACTTCGTCGATGGCTTCAAGCCGGTAGCGCCCGAGTGGTCGAAGATGACCCAGGCCGAGCGTGATGCCAAGGCCAAGGCGCTGCTGCAAGAGGCCGGTTTCGATGCCAGCAAGCCGCTGAAGTTCGAGCTGCTCTACAACACCGACGACAACCACAAGAAAGTGGCTGTGGCCGTTGCCTCCATGTGGAAGAAGCTGGGCGTGCAGGTGAGCCTGGTCAACCAGGAGTGGAAAACTTACCTGGAAACCAAGAAACAGGGTCAGTTTGACGTAGGTCGTGCCGGCTGGATCGCCGACTACAACGAAGCCTCCTCCATGCTGGATCTGATGCAGACCACCCACGGTAACAACGACGGCAAGTACTCCAATCCGGAGTTCGACAAGCTGATGGATTCATCCCGTGATCAGGTCGATGTGGCTGCCCGTAACAAGCTCTACGTCCAGGCTGAAGAGATCCTGGCCAAGGACATGCCGATCGCCCCCATCTACCAGTACGTGACTGCCCGTATGGTCAAACCCTATGTAGGCGGCTACCCGGCCAACCCGCTGGATAACCTCTATAGCAAAGATATGTACATCATTGCTCACTGATTTAAAGCAACAAGTCGCATAACAAGCAGGGCCCGCCGGACGGCGGGCCTTTATTACAACCGCGACCATTTGGAAGCAGTACAGGACAGGAAATGTCTATGTTGAAATTCATTTTTAAACGGCTATTGGAAGCGATCCCGACTCTGCTGGTCTTGATCACCGTCTCTTTCTTCATGATGCGTTTCGCCCCGGGTAACCCCTTTACCAGCGAGCGTTCACTGCCCCCCGAAGTTATCGCCAATATCGAGGCCAAATACGGGCTCGACAAACCCATTGGCATGCAATATCTCACCTACCTGGGCAACCTGGTGCAGGGTGATTTGGGCCCCTCTTTCAAATACAAGGATTTCACCGTCAATGATCTGGTGAGCCAGGCGCTGCCTGTTTCCGCCAAGATCGGGACCACGGCCTTCTTCTTCGCCGTGCTGCTGGGGGTCACCTTCGGCACCATAGCGGCCCTGAAACAGAACACCATCATCGACTATCTGCTGATGTCGTCGGCCATGGCCGGGGTGGTGATCCCGGGCTTTGTGCTGGCGCCCTTGCTGGTGCTGTTTTTCAGTATTCATCTGGGTTGGTTCCCTGCCGGTGGATGGCAGGGTGGCGGCATCCAGTTTATGGTGCTGCCGGTGTTCGGCATGATGATGTACTACATCTCTGCCATCTCGCGGATCATGCGGGGCAGCATGATCGAGACCATGAACTCCAACTTCATCCGTACCGCCCGTGCCAAGGGCTTGCCGCTGCGCCACATCATCCTGAAACACGCGCTGCGTCCGGCTATGTTGCCGGTGGTCTCTTATCTGGGCCCGGCCTTTGTCGGCATCATCACAGGTTCCGTGGTGATCGAGACCATCTTCGGCCTGCCGGGGATCGGTCAGCTGTTCGTCAACGGTGCCCTTAACCGTGATTACTCCATGGTGCTCGGTCTGACCATTCTGGTCGGCGCCCTCACCATCACCTTTAACGCTGTGGTCGATATTCTCTACGCCTTTATCGATCCCAAGATCCGTTACTAATTCGGGAGTTCATCATGGTTGTTTCAACTGAAAAACGCGATGCCGTCGAGGCGTTCGCGCAAAAAGTGGAAGTGGTGGAGGGGCGCTCCCTGTGGAAGGATGCCCGTCGCCGTTTCCTACGCAACAAGGCGGCCCTGACCAGCCTGATCATTCTGACCATCATCGGTCTGGCGGTCATCTTTGGCCCCCATTTGTCCCAATACACCTTTGACGATCCGGACTGGGGCGCCATGCAGTCGCCGCCCGATATGGAAGCGGGTCACTACTTTGGTACCGACAGCCTGGGGCGCGATCTGTTCGTGCGCACCCTGCTGGGCGGTCGCATCTCCCTGATGGTCGGCATCATGGGCGCCATGGTAGCGGTCATCATCGGCACCCTGTATGGCGCGGCTTCCGGCTTTATCGGCGGGCGGGTCGACAGCCTGATGATGCGGGTACTGGAAATCCTCAACGCCTTCCCCTTCATGTTCTTTGTCATCATGCTGGTCACCTTCTTTGGCCGCAATCTGGCGCTCATCTTTATCGCCATCGGGGCGGTGAGCTGGCTCGACATGGCGCGTATCGTGCGCGGCCAGACTCTCAGCCTCAAGAGCAAGGAGTTTATCGAGGCAGCCCACGTCTGTGGCGTCTCCAAGTGGAAGATCATCACCCGTCACATCGTACCGAACGTACTCGGTATCGTGGCCGTCTACGCCACCTTGCTGGTGCCGGGCATGATCATGTTTGAATCCTTCCTGAGTTTCCTGGGCCTTGGGGTTCAGGAACCGATGACCAGCTGGGGTGCCCTGCTGGATGAAGGCTCCAAGTCGATGGAAGTGGCCATCTGGCAACTGCTGTTCCCCGCCAGCTTTATGGTGGTGACCCTGTTTTGCTTCAACTTCCTCGGGGATGGTCTGCGTGACGCCCTCGATCCGAAAGATCGTTAATCGAGCATCGGGTCGACAGGAAAGCATCACGAAAGATCGATAAGGAGTTTTTATATGAAGTTACTGGATGTGAAAGATCTGCGGGTCGAGTTCAAGACCCCGGATGGCAATGTGGTGGCGGTTAACGACCTCAACTTTTCTCTCTCTGCGGGGGAAACCCTGGGGATCGTCGGCGAGTCCGGCTCCGGCAAATCCCAGACGGCCTTTGCCATCATGGGGCTGCTGGCCAAAAACGGCATTATTACCGGTTCCGCCAAATTTCAGGGCGAAGAGATCCTCAACCTGCCGGAGTCCAAGCTCAACAAGATCCGCTCCGAGAAGATCGCCATGATCTTCCAGGACCCCATGACCTCGCTCAACCCCTACATGAAGGTGCAGGATCAGCTGATGGAAGTGCTGATGCTGCACAAAGGGGTGAGCAAGGCGGAAGCGTTCGAAGAGTCGGTACGGATGCTTGATGCGGTGAAGATCCCCGAAGCACGCAAGCGGATGGGCATGTATCCCCACGAGTTCTCCGGCGGCATGCGTCAGCGGGTGATGATCGCCATGGCACTGCTCTGCCGGCCGCAACTGCTGATCGCCGACGAACCGACCACCGCACTCGACGTGACCGTACAGGCCCAGATCATGACCCTGATGAACGAGCTCAAGCGCGAGTTCAACACCGCCATCATCATGATCACCCATGACCTTGGCGTGGTCGCCGGTATCTGCAACAAGGTGCTGGTGATGTATGCCGGTCGTACCATGGAGTACGGCAAGGTAGACGATATCTTCTATCGCCCGAGCCACCCCTACACCGAAGGTTTGCTGCGCGCCATTCCCCGCCTCGATACCGAAGGGGAAGTGCTGCCCACCATCCCGGGCAATCCGCCCAACCTGCTGCGTCTGCCCACCGGTTGCCCCTTCCAGGAGCGTTGCCACCGGGTCAGCGAGATTTGCGGCCAGCAGTCACCGATCCTGACCCCGTTCAACGACGGTCGGGAGCGTGCTTGTCACTGGGTTTCGGATGCCATGAACAAGGGAGCCAACTAAATGGGTGCCGACAAAAAATTGCTGTTGGAAGTGTCTGACCTCAAGGTCCACTTCAGTATCAAGAGTGGCAAGGCGTGGCCTTGGGCCAAACCGTCCGATCTCAAGGCGGTCGATGGTGTTACTCTGCGCCTCTACGAAGGGGAAACCCTCGGCGTGGTGGGTGAGTCCGGTTGCGGCAAATCTACCTTTGCCCGCGCCATCATCGGTCTGGTGCCGGCGACAGCGGGCAAGGTGGTGTGGCTGGGGGATGATCTTACCAAGCTCGACCAGAATGCCCTGCGCGAGAAGCGCAAAGAGATCCAGATGATCTTCCAGGATCCGCTGGCTTCTCTGAACCCGCGCATGACCATCGGCGACATCATCGCCGAGCCGCTTATCACCTTCTATCCCAACCTGCCACGGGAAGAGGTGAAGGAGAAGGTGCGCGCCATGATGAGCAAGGTGGGGCTCTTGCCCAACCTGGTCAACCGCTATCCGCACGAGTTCTCCGGTGGCCAGTGCCAGCGGATCGGGATTGCACGGGCGCTGATCCTCGAGCCCAAGATGATCATCTGCGACGAGCCGGTCTCGGCACTTGACGTATCCATTCAGGCGCAGGTGGTCAACCTGCTCAAATCCCTGCAAAAGGAGATGGGGCTGTCGCTCATCTTCATCGCCCACGACCTGTCGGTGGTCAAACATATCTCCGATCGGGTGCTGGTGATGTATCTGGGCAACGCCGTTGAGCTGGGGACCCGCAAGGAGATCTTCGCCAATCCGCTGCACCCCTACACCAAGGCGCTGATGTCAGCGGTGCCAATCCCGGACCCTGAGCTGGAGCGCAACAAGGTGATCCAGATCCTGGAGGGGGACTTGCCATCGCCAATGAACCCGCCGTCCGGTTGCGTGTTCCGCACCCGCTGCCCGGTGGCTGGCCCCGAGTGTGCCAAGACCCGCCCCGTGCTGGAGGGGAATTTCGATCACGCAGTCTCCTGCCTCAAGGTCGATCCGCTCTGATGGGCATGTGTTGAACCTGCTTGCGGGGCTCCTTGATGGGGCCCCGATTTATTTTTGACGGCAGTGAAGATGCCTCTTGGCGTTATCTTTTACCGCTGCTACTATCCGCGCAACAAGGGGAGTAACTTCTCGCCGGTTTGTCGTCATTACGGTGCACCCATATCCTGCAGTGCACCCGGCAGCCGGGCAGTCGATGAAAATCAGCTGTAAGTGAGACCTTGCCGAGAGGCAAGGTGTATCTGCTCCAAACGCAAACCCACGCCTCTCGGTCGTGGGTTTTGTCGTTTTTGGGAGAAGTGAACATGGGTGAATGGTGGATGTGGACCGGTTTCTTCAGCATAGTGCTGGTCCTGTTATGGATAGACATACGCTTTGTCGGTGGCGGCAAGTCACACAAGGTGTCCCTCAAAGAGGCGGGTGTCTGGTCCCTCATCTGGGTCAGCGTGGCGCTGCTCTTCAACCTGGCTATCTGGCTCTGGCTCGATCACAGCGCGGGCCGTGAGATTGCCAACCAGAAGGGGCTGGAGTTCCTTACCGGCTACCTCATCGAGAAAGCGCTGGCAGTGGACAACGTCTTCGTCTGGCTGATGCTGTTCGGCTACTTTGCCATTCCGGCCGAGCTGCAGCGCCGGGTGCTGCTGTACGGGGTACTGGGTGCCATCGTGATGCGTGCCGGTATGGTGTTCGCCGGTAGCTGGCTTATCGAGCAGTTCCACTGGATCCTCTATCTGTTTGGCGCTTTCCTGCTGCTGACCGGTGCCAAAATGCTGTGGGCGGCCGACAAGGAGCCTGATCTCGCCAACAACCCGCTGCTGGGCTGGATGCGCCGTCGCTTCAAGGTGACCGAGACCCTGGAAGGGGAGAAGTTCTTCGTCTGGCGTGACGGTGTGCGCTATGCCACTCCGCTGCTGTTGATCCTGGTGCTGGTGGAGGTGAGCGATCTCATCTTTGCGGTGGACAGTATCCCGGCCATCTTCGCGGTGACCACGGATCCCTTCATCGTGCTGACCTCCAACATCTTCGCCATCATGGGTCTGCGTGCCATGTACTTCCTGCTGGCGGGTGTGGCTGATCGCTTCGCCCTGCTCAAATACGGTCTGGCGCTGATCCTGATGTTTATCGGGGTCAAGATGCTGCTGCTGGATATCTTCAAGATCCCGACCGGCATAGCACTGGGCGTAGTCGCGTTGATCCTGCTGGCATCCATGGGGCTGAGTCTGTTTGTGACCCGTAAAAAGGCCGCTTGAGCGCGGCAGATAATTAAGCAATAACAACAAGGGCTCCCGCGGGAGCCCTTTTTCATATCGCGTGATCAGCGTTTGATCTTCTTGGGGTTGGTGTAGCCCCAGATGGTGTACATGTCCGCCAGCAGGGCGCCGTTGTACTCCTCCAGATCAGCCTGTTTCACTTCGGCGTCACCCTGACGGCCAAACAGCACCACCTCGTCGCCGGGTTTCACCCCTTTCAGATCAGTCACATCCACCATGATGGTGTTCATGGAAGTCTTGCCGACCACCGGCACCTTCTGACCCTGGATCAGCACATAGGCCTTGTTGCTGAGGGCGCGGCGATAGCCATCGGAGTAGCCCAGCGGCAGGTTGGCGAGCCAGGAGTCACGCTTGAGAGTAAAGGTGCGGTCATAACCGACGGTGTTACCTGCCGCATAGTGGTTGACCGAGGCGACCTGGGTCTTGAATGCCATCACCCGCTTGTATTCGGTGTGGGAGGGGATGGAGTCACCGTAGAGCAGGCCGCCCGGGCGCACCATGTCGAAGTAGGCGTCCGGCACGGCCAGAGTGGCGAAGGAGTTGGCGGCGTGGATGGTGATCTTGCTGCGATCCAGCTTGCCCGCTTCCAGCAGCCACTGGGAGTCCAGTTTGAACTGGGCCAGTCCCATCTTGACGTCCTCTTTTTCCTCAACCGGGAAGTGGGTCATGATGCCGACCGGGGTGATCCCCTTTAGCTTGAGCATGGCCAGCGCATCCTGCTTGGCATCGGCCAGACGCAGGTCGATGCCGTTGCGGCTCATGCCGGCGGAGTTGAGCGCGATATGAACCGGAATGGTGGTGTGGTGGCGCTGGGCGATATCGGCGATACCTTGGGCACTCACCAGACTGCCGATCAGCTCCTCCATCTTGTAGGGCAGGGCCTGCTCTACTTCATCCGGGGTGGCAGCACGCACCCGCATCAGACGGCCGGTAAAGCCCTTCTCGCGGGCGATGCGCGCCTCTTCGTTGCTGGCGATGCCGATGCAGGGGATATTGGCCTTGACCACGGAGGGGACCAGCAGGTCGATGCCATGACCATAAGCGTCGGCCTTCATGATGGCGCAGATCTGCGGGCCCTTGTCGCCGAGGCGATCCTTGAGGGTCTGGATATTGTGTTCAAAGGCGCCCAGATCCACTTCCAACCAGGCGTTGCTGGCGGTTTGCTCCTGGCCGCTGCGATGATCCGTCGCAAGGGGCAGATAGGGAGCCGCAACGGCTTGGCCCGCGAGCAGGCCGAAGATCAGGGTAGCCAGCAGAGTTTTCTTGTGCATGGTGATTCCTTTTTGTTGTTCGCGTTGGATAGTTTGGACGGGGTCGGCCACATTGGTGGTGGTTTAACCACAACTTGTTGTTATTATTATGATCTTTGTCACTCTCAACAGGCGCTGACTGGTTGGGAGTCTACCGCAACACGGGTTCGGCCGACACTCGTCAGGGGAATAAAATGGTCAATCTTGAGTTACGTTTGCCACCACCGCTGATCTTCCTGCTCTGTGCTGGGGCCATGTGGTGGCTAAGAGGGGAGAGCCAGCCCGGCATCTGGGCAATGGCGCTGATTGCTGTGCTGGTCGTGGCGGGGGCCATCATGGGCTTTGGGGCCCTGCAACGATTTCGTCACCACCAGACCACGGTCAGCCCCACCAAACCTCAGCACACCAGTCGTCTGGTAACCTGCGGCGTTTATCGTGTCAGCCGCAATCCCATGTATCTGGGCTTGCTCTGCTGGCTGGCCGCCTGGGGCTGTTATCTCGGTGGAAGTTGGATCTGGGTTGGGCCAATCGTGCTGGTGGCCTGGCTGACCCGCTTCCAGATAATGCCGGAGGAGCGGCTGCTACGCGCCCGTTTCGGCGACGAGTATGTGGCGTATTGCCAGCGCGTTCGCCGTTGGTGCTGACTGGCTGTGATCTGCGTGGGCTGAGCGGATAAGTCGGGCCAGCCATGCTGGATAAAGAGAACCCCGGGCTGGCCCGGGGTTCTCGAGGGGCTAGTTAGAAAAAATCGCCCTTCTCGTCCTTGGTGGGTTCGAGGCTCCAGCCGGTGGCATCGCTGCTGCTGGCAATCTGTCCCTTCTCCTTCCACAGCTTGATCTTGAGGCGCAGGTTGTTGGCCGAGTCGGCGTTTTTCACCGCCTCTTCTTCCTCAATCACCCCTTCCACCACCAGATCGAACAGTGCACTGTCGAAGGTGACCATACCGAGGGCCTTGGATTTCTCCATCACCTCTTTGAGGCCGCCAAATTCGCCGCGCTTGATCATGTCGCGGATGGTGTGGGTGCCGAGCATGATCTCCACTGCGGCCCGGCGGCCGCCATCAGTGGTTTTCACCAGCCGCTGGGAGACAAAGGCCTTGAGGTTGTTGCCCAGATCGTTGAGCAGTTGCGGACGACGCTCCTCGGGGAAGAAGTTGATGATGCGATCCAGCGCCTGGTTGGCGTTGTTGGCGTGCAGGGTGGAGATGGCAAGGTGACCGGTTTCGGAGAAGGCCAGCGCATGTTCCATGGTCTCGCGATCGCGGATCTCGCCGATAAGAATGACGTCCGGCGCCTGACGCAGGGTGTTTTTCAGGGCTGCGTGGAAGCTGCGGGTATCCACGCCAACCTCCCGCTGGTTGATGATGCTCTTGCGGTGACGATGAACGAACTCTACCGGATCCTCGATGGTGATGATGTGGCCGCCGCTGTTGCGGTTGCGATGGTCGATAAGCGCCGCTAGCGAAGTGGATTTACCCGAGCCGGTACCGCCGACAAACAGTACCAGACCGCGTTTCTCCATGATGGTGTCGAGCAGCACAGGCGGGAGTTTGAGATCTTCAAAGCGGGGGATTTCGGTCTTGATGTTGCGGGCCACCAGAGAGACTTCGTTGCGCTGCTTGAAGATGTTGACCCGAAAGCGGCCGATCTGGGGCAGGGAGATGGCGAGGTTCATCTCCAGATCCTTCTCGAACTGCTGCTTCTGCTCGCCATCCATGATCTCGGCGGCGATCCGCGCCACTTCACCCGGTTCCAGCGGCGTTTCGTTGAGGGGGCGCAGGCCGCCGTTAAATTTGGCGCAGGGGGGCGCGCCGGTCGACAGATAGAGGTCTGAGCCATCCTGCTTGGCCAGGATCTGTAACATGTCTCGCAATTCCATTTTTTGCCTCGTCGAATCAATGAGATGCCATGAGCGGGATGATATTGAGTGTACAGCCTCAGGCGCCGGTCAGTTTCTCGCGAAAGACAAAAAAGACCGCACCGAGAATGCAGAGCCCTGCCCAGAGATAGTCCCATTTCAGATCTTCCTTGAGATAGAAGATAGAGAAGGGGACGAATACGGTGAGTGTGATCACTTCTTGCAGGATTTTCAGCTGGCCCACGCTCATCACCGTATGGCCGATGCGGTTGGCGGGCACTTGCAGCAGGTATTCGAACAGGGCGATACCCCAGCTCACCAGGGCGGCAATGATCCAGGGTTTATGGTTCATGCTCTTGAGGTGAGCGTACCAGGCGAAGGTCATAAAGACGTTGCTGCAGAGCAGCAGACCGATACTGGCGAAAATCGGGTTCATAGGGTTCTCCTTGAAAATCCGGCGCATTTTATCCCTGAACCACGGGTTTTCATACGTGGTGCGGGAGGGTATTTTTAACCAACAGGATAAGCCGTGCGAGGTATGCGACGGGATGGGCAAGTTATGCGGGATTGTGTTGTTACTGTTATTTGCCATGCCGGTGCGAGCGACCCCGACGCTGACGGTGGCCACCGATCTGTGGCCGCCATTTCGCATCCTGCAAGCGGATGGCCGGTTGCAGGGGCTCGACATGGACATCCTGCGCCGGTTGCAACAGGCGAGCGGCATTGAGTTGCAGGTACGGCGGATGCCGTGGGGCAGGGCGCTCAAGCAGATGCAGACCGGTCAGGTCGATCTGATGATTGGCCTCGCCTATACCGCCGAGCGGGCGCAGTTTATCGACTATCTGCAGCCTGCCTACTACCAGTGCTGGCCCGCGTTTTATGGTCAGCCGGTCAATGTGGCCCGGATCCACCAATACCGCGATCTGCAGGGGGTGAAGGTGGGCTATGTGCTCAACTCCGCCTACTTTGAGCCCTTCAACAGTGACAGCCGCCTCGACAAGCACGGAGTACCCACCGAAGATCAGCTGCTGCGCATGGTGCAGCGCGGTCACCTGCCGCTGATGATTGGCACCGACTGTCAGGTGGACTATGCCCTGAGTAAGGGAAATGCCAGCCGGATAGGCAAGGCGGACTACCGCCCCGCCACGCCGGTGACCCTCTATCTGGGGATGAGCAAGCACTCACCTCACCAGTCACTGCGCCAGCCCTTGCTCGTGGCGCTGCAAAATCTGGTGGCCAGCGGCGAGATAAGTGTGATGGCCAAGCGTTACCAGCCTTGACCTTGGGTGGCAAGCCACTGTTATCATGCCCTTTTCCTGCTTCCCCCCGGCGCTGTGACAGGGCCGGGGGGAAGCCTTGTTATTCGGGGATCCTCCTTGTACCTCTCCCTTATCGCCCGCCAGCAGCGCTGGCAGCGGCGCTGGCTCTGTGGCCTGACGCTGCTGACCCTGCTGCTGTTTCTCTTCTCCCTCGTCTGGGGCGAGTTTGTGCTGCTGCCCTGGCAGCCCCTTGGCGATCTCGAACAGCGCATCCTGCTGGAGCTGCGCCTGCCGCGCGCCTTGCTGGCCCTCTTGGCTGGCGCCGCGCTTGCTTGTGGCGGCGCCGTGTTGCAGGTGATGCTGCACAACCCGGTGGCCGAACCCGGGTTGCTTGGCGTTTCAAGCGGGGCAGGCCTTGCCGCCATGGTGGCGATGGCGGTGGCCAAATCCCTCGGCCTCTATCTGCCAGGCTGGGGGCTGTCGCTGGCGGCCTTCGGTGGCGCCTTGCTGGTGACCATGTTGCTCATTCGGCTGGCTCGCCGGGCGCGTCTCGGTCATGCCCGCTTGCTGCTGTTTGGCGTCGCCATCGGTATTCTCACCAATGCCGCCATGACCTGGTTGATGTACTTTGCCGACGATGGCTCCTTGCGTGAATTCATGTTCTGGATGATGGGGAGCCTCTCTTACGGCAGCCAGCAGTTCGGCTGGTGGTGGCTGGTGCTGCCGCTTACCCTGGGCTGGCTCTGCTGGCAGGGCAAGGCGCTGCAACAGTTGTTGTTGGGGGAGACTCAGGCCCGCCTGATGGGGATGGATGTCGACAAGATGCGGGTGTGGCTGGTGCTGGCGGTCTGTCTGCTGACCGGTGTGGCGGTGTCATTGTGCGGCGTGATCGGTTTTGTCGGGTTGGTGGTGCCCCATCTGCTGCGGCTCTGCGGTGGCAGCGATCAGCGCTTTCTGCTGCCTGCTTCGGCGCTTGGCGGCGGGGCCCTGCTGCTGGCGGCCGATCTGGTTGCTCGATCCACCCTGAGCGCGGGGGAGTTGCCTATCGGCGTCATCACCGCCTCGGTGGGGGCGCCGCTCTTTATCTACCTGCTATTGAGGCAAACTGCCGATGGTGCTGCATAAATATCTGCATGATTTGGTCGGGGCGCGCAGTCTCCTTATTTACCCGTTGTTGAGGCAAGATGCCGATGTCACCCGCTGATCCCATGCCGGTTTCTTCTCGTGCTGCTGCGCCGCTGCTGGAGGCGCGCGCACTCGCCATTGCTGGACGGCTCTCTCCCCTGGATATCCGCTGGCATGGTGGCCAGCTGGTGGCGCTGCTTGGTCCCAATGGCAGTGGCAAGTCGACCCTGCTCGGGGCGCTGGCGGGGATTTTACCCGCCGATGGCACAGTGCTGCTGGGGGGGGGAGTACTTACTGACATGAGTTGGCCCGAGCTTGCCAAACGGCGCGCCATGTTGCCCCAGCGTCAGCCCCAGCTGTTTCATATTCCGGTGTTTCAGGTGTTGAGCCTGGGGTTCGATGAGGCGGTTGCGCCCGCCAGACAGAATGAGGCGATAAACGCACTGTGCGAGGCATTGGAGCTGGAAGCTTTGCTGGCTCGTGACTTCAGCCGGTTGTCGGGGGGCGAGCAGCAGCGGGTGCTGATTGCCCGCACCCTGCTGCAGGTGTGGCCGGTCCTCAATCCGACCGGCAAGGTGCTGCTGCTGGACGAGCCGCTGGCGGGGCTCGATCTGCATCATCAGCTGGCGCTATTGCGCTTGCTGAAAACCCTGGCCGCTCAGGGTTTGCTGGTGGTGCTCGCCATCCACGATATCAATCTGGCCATCGACTGGGCCGACCGAATTCTCTGCCTGCAAGGGGGCGCGGTGGTGCGCGAAGGGGGTGTCGAGCTGGTGGATGAGGCGCTGCTGGCGCAGGTATTCCAGATCCGCACCGACCGCATCGAAGCTGCGGGGCGCGTGTGGTTTATGCCCAGTTTGTGAGAAACAAGAAAGGCCCTTGGCGTCAGCCGAGGGCCTTTTTGAAGAATATGTCCCG
>NZ_CAWMRY010000052.1:0-28711 GCF_963870295.1 Aeromonas sp. ANP5
GGGTAGTAGGATAGGCATCAACTCAGTCCTTTGGGTGTGGCTTGTTTTGTTTGGCGACTAATGAGATCGCACAAACTGGACTGAGTTCCCTTCCTCCTGTGATCTACTATTCGGAACAGCTATTTAGAACTGTACAGATGATGAGTATGGATTCTCATTTATGTACTTTATAAATAGCAGTTTTTTAAATCGAGAGGAAAGAAAAATAAGTCATATAAATCAAATTATTAGCGTTACTTAATTCAATTCATTCGATTGGCTTAACGACTGATTTTGACGCATGCGCTCCCATAGTGATAAAGACGGTATCAATAATGTGATTCGATGGCACATTCTTCTAATGCGACCTAGGTCAACTGTAATAAATGACAGGTTGTTATTGTGATGTCATCGTGCGAGCGTCTTTATTGTCGCAAAAATTGCCTTCTCGTTTAAGTTTTTGTTTTTTAATTGTTTTAATGGTTTTCCTGTGTTCTCGTTAGAATTATTCGTTGACCATCAAATTCTCTCTATATACCATGCCGCTCAAAATAGGCATTAATGCCAATATGACCTCACACCATTGAGTTGAGGCTTCGGGTTGTAGATAAATAACAAGAGATATTGTGCTTTTGATAACTAGAGCTTTTGCTTGAAATATATCAAAAGTGCATCGTTGGTGAGTGCCTCTTTGACAAAATCGTCCATAGGATGGATCAACTGTAATATCTTACAGTTGAGGGGAGGGGTATAAGCTATAAGCTATAGGGTCTTGGGTGACCCTTAACTTGGTATTTAGAGCATGGGAAAAGGAATTGACGGCGCCACAGTTGCGCCCAAAGAACGTATCAATATCAAATATGTACCGGCAACCGGTGGTCAACAGGCGGAAATTGAACTTCCGCTGACTATGATGGTGGTCGGTAATATGAAGGGCCGTACCGAAGAAACGCCGATCGAGGAGCGCCAAACCGTTTCCATCGACAAAAACAACTTTTCTTCCGTCATGAAAGAATCTGCACTGGAACTGAACTTCTCTGTTCCCAATCGTCTGGAAGAGAACAGCCAGGACGATCTGCCGGTTTCGATCAAAATCCAGTCTCTGGAAGACTTCACTCCTGACAGTGTTGCCCAACAGGTCCCTGAGCTGCGCAAGCTGCTTGAACTACGTGAGGCGTTGGTTGCCCTGAAGGGGCCATTGGGCAATATCCCTTCTTTCCGCAATCGTTTGCAGGATCTGCTGTCCAGTGATGAGGCTCGTGAGCAACTGCTCAAAGAGCTGGATTTGATCAAGCCTGCCGAGTGATCGGCGGGTTGTATTGACTGACGAGAAAGGAACAAACATGTCTTTGGTCGAAGAACAGGTTCAAGCGGGGGCGGGTGTAGCCTCCTCGTCCTCTTTGCTGGACGAAATCATGGCGCAGGCTCGCATCACACCGGTTGATGAGGGGTACAGTGTTGCCAAGCAGGGTGTGGCTGCGCTTATCGCCAACATTCTGGACAGCGGTACCACCAGCGAGCCGGTCAACAAGGCATTGGTTGACAGCATGATTGTCGAGCTCGACAAGAAGCTGAGCAAGCAGATGGACGTCATCCTGCATGCCAAAGAGCTGCAAGAGATGGAGTCCTCCTGGCGCTCCCTCAAGCTGTTGGTAGATCGCACCGATTTTCGTGAAAACATCAAGATCCAGGTGCTGCACGCTACCAAGGAAGAGCTGCTGGAAGATTTCGAGTTTTCCCCGGAGATCACCCAGTCCGGCCTCTACAAGCATGTCTATTCAACCGGCTACGGCCAGTTCGGCGGTCAGCCGATCGGTGCCGTGATCGGCGACTACGCCTTTACCCACAGCTCGCCTGACATCAAGCTGATGCAGTATGTCAGTGCCGTCGGTGCCATGGCCCACGCCCCCTTCATCTCCTCTGTCGCCCCCGCCTTCTTCGGCGTCGACAGCTTCACCGATCTGCCCTCCATCAAGGATCTGAAATCGGTGTTCGAAGGACCGGCCTACACCAAATGGCGCTCCCTGCGTGAATCGGAAGATGCCCGTTATCTGGGGCTGACTGCACCACGTTTCCTGGCCCGTCTGCCTTATGACCCGACTGAAAACCCCATCAAGGGTTTCAATTATCAGGAAGATATCAGCTCGGATCACGATCACTACCTGTGGGGCAACACAGCCTATCTGATGGGCACCTCCCTGACCGACAGCTTCGCCAAGTACCGCTGGTGCCCGAACATTATTGGCCCGCAGAGCGGTGGTGCCATCCACGATCTGCCGGTGCACGTCTATGAGGCTATGGGTCAGCTGCAAGCGAAGATCCCGACCGAAGTGCTCATCACCGACCGTCGCGAATATGAGCTCTCTGAAGAGGGTTTTATCACTCTGACCATGCGCAAGGACAGCGACAACGCTGCGTTCTTCTCTGCCAACTCGGTGCAAAAACCCAAGGTGTTCCCCAACACCAAGGAAGGCAAGGAAGCAGAGACCAACTACAAGTTGGGTACCCAGCTGCCCTACATGTTCATCATCAACCGCCTTGCGCACTACATCAAAGTGTTGCAGCGCGAGCAGATCGGCTCCTGGAAGGAGCGTCAGGATCTGGAGCGTGAACTGAACGGCTGGATCAAGCAGTACGTTGCCGACCAAGAGAACCCGCCGGCAGACGTCCGTAGCCGTCGTCCGCTGCGCGCCGCCCAGATCAAGGTGCTGGATGTGGAAGGGGAGCCGGGCTGGTACCAGGTTGCCATGGCCGTGCGCCCGCACTTCAAGTACATGGGGGCGAGCTTCGAGCTCTCTCTGGTAGGTCGACTGGACAAGGAATAAGGCCCGATGCCGCATCTCTCTTCCTGGGATAGAGGAAATGCGGCCAGCCTGTTTGATCGTATCCGGGGGGAGGGGCTTGGCTCCTCCCCTCGTTCGGAAGTTGATGAATTGGTCGACTCTGTCAAACGTCAGCTCGACCAGATCCTCAACACCCGTCCCGGCAATTGCCGCAGTGCACCCGATTTGGGGGTTATTGATCTCAATGACGCCACTCAGGGTAGTGCGGATATCAAGGGGCGGATCCGGGAGGCGATCCGGCAATGCATCCGTCGTTATGAACCTCGGATCATCCATGTGGATGTCCGTTCACCCGACTATCAGGCAAGTCCGCTTGAGATGTCGTTTCAGGTGACGGCCCATGTGCGGCTGGAGCATATCGAGCAAGTTACCTCGTTCAACGTCCATATGGACAGTCACCGTCACTACCGCATGGTCTGATCAATGTCGCTGGAACATTACTTCAGGGATGAGTTGGCTTTTTTGCGCCTGCAAGGGCGCGAATTTGCCGATAGCTATCCCGAACTCACCCGTTTTTTGTCGGAGCAGAATACCGACCCGGATGTGGAACGCCTGCTGGAAGGCTTTGCGTTTCTTACGGGCAACCTGCGCGCCAAAATCGAGGACGAGTTCCCCGAGCTGACTCACGGTCTGCTCAATATGCTCTGGCCGAACTATCTGCGCCCCGTCCCCAGCATGACCATCATGCAGTTTTCGGTCATTCCGGGCGCCATTGCCCAACCGGCACTGGTCAGGCAGGGTTGCCAGCTGGACAGTTTGCCAATCGACGACGTGACCTGCCATTTTCAAACCTGTCACGATGCCTGGGTCTATCCGGCCGAAATGCGCCAGATAACGGCGCAAAGTGGCAACGATCTCTCTACTATCTCGCTCGATATTGCGCTGCATGCCCCTCTGCCGCTTAGCGAATTGCAGCTGGACAAGCTGCGCTTCTTCCTCGGTGGCGACAGCTACACCGCGTATGAGCTCTACTTCTGGCTCTCCAACCAGCTCTCCCATATCGAGCTGGAGATCGACGGCAAGCACTTTCGTCAGGAGGCCAAGGCACTCAAATCGGTCGGCTTCGAGCGCGACGATGCGCTGCTGCCCTATCCGAATAATGTCTATTCCGGCTACCGGATCCTGCAGGAGTATTTCTGCTTTCCGGAGAGCTTTCTCTTCTTCGAACTCTCGGGTGGTGAGTGGCCCAAACAGCCGCTGCCTGTGAGTGAATTCAAAATCCATTTCTGTTTCGACCGGCCCTTGCCGGCGGAACTCAAGATCCGTCCCGACTCTTTCATGCTCAACTGCGTGCCGGCTATCAATCTGTTCCAGCACGATAGCGAGCCGGTCAATCTCAATGGCCGTCAGGCGGAATACCCGCTCAAGGCGAGCTATCGCTATGCCGACAGTTTCGAAATTTTCTCGGTGGATCAGGTTGAAGGCTGGGTCGAGGGCAATATGGGCCGCTCCCGCGGTACGCCACGCATCTATCAGCCGTTTGAAAGTTTTCAGCATCAGATTGAGCGGGCCAAACAGCGGCTGGCGCTCTATTACCGGGTGCGGGTCAGGGAGTCGGTGAGTGGTGATGGCTTCGAGCACAGTCTGTCGTTTGTGCGGGGGGATGAAACCACTACGGTCGATCTGGATGAATCCATCTCGGTGACGCTCACCTGCACCAACCGCTCCCGCGCAGCCCGCCTCAAGGTGGGCACTATCTGCGTGCCGACCGGCAGTTCACCGTCGTTTGCTACCTTCCGTAACCTGATCCGGCCGACTCGGCCGCTGCGTCCGGCACTGGATGGCAGCCTGCATTGGACCCTGATTTCCAACCTGTCGCTCAACTACGTCTCTCTGCTGCGCCGGGATGCCCTGGTGCAGGTGCTGCGTACCTATGACTTTCCCGCTTTGCACGACAAGCAGGCAGAGCAGGCGTCGCGCAAGCGGCTGGCGGGGATCGAGGAGATCGAGACCAAGCCTGTGGACAGGCTGGTGCGCGGCATGCCGGTGCGGGGGCTCAAGTCGGTGCTCTCCATCCGCCAGTCCGCCTTTGGCAGCGAAGGGGAGCTCTATCTCTTCAGCACCGTGCTGGCCCACTTCTTCTCGCTCTATGCCAGCGTCAACGCTTTCCACCTGCTTGAGGTGGTCAATCTCGATAACAAGGAGCGCTATCAGTGGCCAGTCCAGATCGGTCAGCACTCCCTGATGTGAGCGCCGCCAACGAGGCGCCCCGTTTCAATTTCTTCCAGCTGGTTGAGCTGCTCAACCGGCTGGACGGTGCCGATCAGGAGCGTGGTCTCGACCACCTGCCGAGTGACGAAAATATTCGTTTCAAGGCGACTGCATCACTGGGGTTTCCCACCAGCGACGTGCTGCAAATTGGTCGTGACGAGAAAGGGCGTCACGAACTGGAAGTGGCCTTTCTGGGTCTGCACGGCAGCCAGTCGCCGATGCCGGGGTACTACCTCGACTCGCTGGCGTGGGAGTACGCCCAGGGGGAACAGAAGCTCGGTCTTTTCCTGGATTTCTTCCACCACCGCCTGTTGACCCTGCTGCACCGGATCTGGCGCAAGTATCGCTACCACGTCCGTTTTCAGGACGACGGCGAGGATGGGTTCTCCCGTCTGATGTTTGCGCTGGTGGGGCTTGGCAACGATGCCGTCTGTCAGAGCCTGCCGGTCAACCGCGCCAAGATGCTCTCCTATGCGGGCATGCTGGCCAGCCCCAGCCGTTCTCCCGAGGTGGTCGCCGGCCTCGTGGCCCACTGCTTCGATCTGGCAGATGTGGAAGTGAGTGCCTGGCAGTGGCGCAAGGTGCCGATCCATCCGGAGCAGCAAAACCGCCTGGGTGGTGCTTGCGCCACTTTGGGGCATGACTTCGTCATCGGTGACAAGGTCAATGATTGTGCCGGCAAGTTTTTATTGAAAATCAATGATCTGAGTTTTAGCCAGTTTCTCGGATTTCTCCCGAACGGGGAGCATTTCCACGCCCTGGTGACCTTTGTCTCCTTCATCTTGCGTGATCAGCTGGCCTGGGATCTGCGGCTTGGCTTCGGTCAGGAGCAGGCCAAGGGGCTGAGATTGGGGGAGGAGCAGAGTGCCCGTCTGGGGTGGAGTACCTTTCTCGGCCAACCGCCGAGTGACCCGTTCGTGACGATCTGTGTACAGGAATAAGCGCAGAAATTCAGTGTAGGAATACGTGCAGGAGTGAATGTGGACGACTTTAACCAGCAACTATCTCTGGTGGTGCTCAACAGCGAGCAGCTCGACGGCAGCCAGCAGGTGCAATATCGCTTCGACGAGATGGGGGGAACATTGGGCTCCTCCGAACAGGATGACTGGCAACTGCGAGACAGGTTGGGGGCGGTGATGCCAGCCCATGCCCGCGTCGAGCTCAATGATGGTCGTTTCTGCCTGTGCGATCTCAGCGGCCAGACCTACATCAATGGTGCTACCTCGCCCATCGGGCGGGCTCGCAAGGTCAACCTCGAGCAGGGGGACGAGCTGATTGTCGGCCCTTTTCGCCTGAGAGCCTATCTCGGTGCCATCTCCCCCGAGCAGAGTTTGCAGCAGGTGCTGGGCAACCGTCCGACCGAGCAGCTTGATGAGTGGCTGGCCAGCGATCCTCACCACACCCAGACCCTGGATGATCCACAGGCCCTGGCGGTCGACCCTCTGCTGGCATTGCAGCAGGAGCGTGCGACCCCGAGTCCGCTAGTGGATGCTCGCCTGCAGGCTCAACCGCAGTTTCAACCGGATATGGACACCGTATCCCTCGCTCCATTTTCAGCCGTCGAGAACACCATGAACCAAGAATTTCTGGATATGCCCACCATCGAGAACCACCCCGACTTCCAGCCACTGGAGGGCGTTGATCACGTCGCCCTGACTCCGCTGATGCGTGGTCTTGGCCAGCCGTTGCAGCTGCAAGACACCCAGCAAGCCCACGACATGCTCGAAGAGATGGGCAAGACAGTGCGTGCCATGGTGGAGGGGTTGCTGCAACTGCAAAGCGATCAGGCTGCGCTGGCAGACAAGCACCTGCGCCCCATCGAGGACAACCCGCTGCGCCTTGGTCTCGATTATGACGAGACCTTGGCAGTGATGTTTGCCGAGCAGAAGAGCCCGGTGCACCTGACCGCGCCTGCTGCGGTGGCCGAGAGTCTGCGCAATGTGCGCATTCACCACGTGGCGAACCAGCAGGCTATTGGCGCTGCGCTGGACAGCATCCTGCAGGCCTTCTCGCCCGAGGCGTTGCTCGGTCGTTTCGAGCACTACCGTCGTACCGGTACCCCGGGTGTGGCCGATGAAGGCTGGGCCTGGAATATGTACCAGCACTACTACCGCGAGCTCACCTCCGCCCGTCAACAGGGGTTCGACAAGCTGTTCCATCAGGTCTACGCCCAGGCGTATGACCAGGCCGTGCGTCAGCAACAGGGACTGATTTGATGATACGTGCACTGTGGTTTGGGGCCTGTCTGCTGGCCCTGGCCGGTTGTACCACCATGGGCAAGATGGCCGATGTGGCCATGAACCCGGATATCCAGGTGGGGAGCAACGATGACCAGCCATCCACCCTGGGGCTCAGCCTGTTGGCAGAGCCTGATGTCAACCCCAACGAGAGCGGGGAGGCGGCACCCATCGAGTTTCAGGTGGTGCTGCTGGCTGAAGATTCCAAGCTGCTCGCTACGGACTATGACCAGGTGACGGCGGATGTAGAGAAGGCCCTTGGCAAGAACTACCTGGATCATCAGGACTACACCCTGCTGCCCGGCCAGTTCAAATACCTGCCTCCCGTCAAGCTTGACGAGAAGACCCGTTACATCGGCGTGATTGCACGGTACGCCGATCCGGACAGCGCCGAGTGGCGCAAGGTCATCAAGGTCAAGAGCAAGGGAACGGCCTATCAAATCCTGGTGCACCTGCGCCTGGATGAAGTGGAACTACAAAAAGAAGAAGAATAATCATGTCGAGTCGAAATCGGGTTATCTGGCGTGAAGGGCTCTTTATCAAGCCCCAGCACTTCCAGCAACAACAGAGACATTCAGATTACGCGCTGCACGCGCGTTTGAGCGCGCTGTCCGACTATTTCTACGGGTTGCAGTCGCTTGCCATCAACGAGGATTACCTCGGCTTTGGCCGCATCGCGCTGGTGGGGGCCACCGGTATCCTGCCGGACGGCACCGTCTTCAACATTCCGAACGATGATGTGCTGCCGACCCCGCTGGAGATCACCGATGCCTCGGTGGCCAACCAGAAGGTCTATCTGGCGCTGCCGCTCTCGGTGAGCGGGGTCAACGAGGTCAATCAGGGCGGTCAGGTCGCCACCCGTTTGCAGGCCCATCGCCACGACGTGCGCGATCTGCACAGTGAAGGGGGGGACGTGGTTTCCCTCGAAGTGGGTCGGGTCAGCTTGCGGTTGATGCTGGAGCGGGAAGATCGCAGTGCCTACGCGTCCCTCGCCATTGCCCGCATTCTGGACAAGCGCCCGGATGGCGGTCTGGTGCTGGATCCCAACTTCATGCCTTGCAGTATCAGTGTCTCTGCCATTCCGACACTCAAGCGCTTCCTCGGCGAGTCGGCTGGCCTCGTGGCCGAGCGGGCTCGCAGCCTCTCCCAGCGCATCGCTGCGCCGGGACAGCAGGGGGTGGCCGATGTGGCCGAGTTCATGATGCTACAGCTGCTCAACCGGGCTCAGCCCCAGCTCTCCCATCTGGCGCGTCTTGGCACCCTGCACCCCGAGCGGTTGCACGAGGCGCTGGTGCAGCTTTGTGGCGAGTTGATGACCTTTACCGACGAGTCCCGTCTGCCCCCCGAGTTCCCCGCTTATCGTCATGACGATCAGCAGGTGAGCTTCGAGCCGGTGATGTTGGCCCTGCGTCAGGCGCTCAGTACCGTGCTGTCGCCACGTGCCGTCTCCATCCAGCTGCGCAAGCACCAGTACGGCGTCATGGTGGCCATGGTCAACGAGAGCGAGTTGATGCAAAGCGCCGACTTCGTGCTGGCAGTGCGTGCCCGCATGCCGCAAGAGCAGCTGCGCAAACAGTTGCTGCAGCAAACCAAGGTGGCGTCGAGCGACAAGATCCGCGAACTCATCAGCCTGCAGCTGCCCGGTATCCCGCTGTTGCCGCTGCCGGTGGCGCCGCGCCAGTTGCCCTATCACGCAGGTTACAGCTACTTCCAGCTCGACCGTCAGAGCCCTGCCTGGCAGATGCTGGCGGTCAGCAACACGCTCGCCTTCCACATTGCCGGCGATTTCCCCGAGCTCGACATGCAGCTCTGGGCCATCCGTAGCCAGTGATCGCATCAAGGAAACAAGCAGAGATGACCACGGACATTATCAACAACGAGCAACTGAGCGACCTGCTGTTCGATCACGCCGAGCAGCTGGACATGGATTCGGACTACTGGTTCCGCCTGCGTGGCCAGAGCATCAACCCGATGATCGATGCGGTGACTCCGCTGCTGGGGCTGGTACAGCGGGTGCGTCTGTTGTCGCGCTACGACCGGGTGCCCGAGCTTTATCAACGGGTGGTGACCGAGATCCAGGCCATCGAGCAGGAGTTGATGGCGCAGGGTTACGAGAATGGCGTCGTCCTCTCGTTTCGCTACATCCTCTGCACTTTCATCGATGAGGCGGTGATGGGGCGCGACTGGGGCAGCCAGAGCGAATGGTCCCAACACTCCCTGCTGGCCAGGTTTCACAACGAGACCTGGGGGGGCGAGAAGGTATTCGTGCTGCTGTCGCGTCTGCAGGAAGATCCGGTGCGCTATCGCGACATCCTGGAGTTCATCTATC
Organism: Aeromonas sp. ANP5; assembly: GCF_963870295.1. Lineage (NCBI taxonomy): Bacteria > Pseudomonadati > Pseudomonadota > Gammaproteobacteria > Aeromonadales > Aeromonadaceae > Aeromonas > Aeromonas sp. ANP5. Next base: position 9,600 of record NZ_CAWMRY010000052.1, read on the forward strand.
TCTGCCTCTGTCTCGGTTTTGAGGGGCGCTACAAGGTGATGAGCCAGGGCCGTGACGAGTTTGAACGGATCGTCAAGCAACTGCACAAGCAGTTGTCACTCGAACGTGGCGGTGAGGCACCCAGCGTGTTTCATCTCGACCTCGGTCAGCAGGCATCTCGCTACCAGCTGCGCAAACAAGTCTCCCTGCGCACCCTGTTTATGGGCGGCGCGTTGATCCTGGCCATCATCTTTGGCCTCTATCACCACCAACTCAATAACCAGACCCAGGACGTACTGCGTCAACTGGGCGAATTATTAAAATAAGTACTAAGGAGAGCACGCCTTGATCCGTATAGAACTGCCAGTACTGGTGGAAAGACTCAACCCTATCTGCCGTCACATGCTGGAGGAGGCCGCGGCCCTCTGTGTCAACCATCAGGGAGCCGAGATCCGCATCGAGCACCTGCTGCTGAAGATGCTGGAGACCCCCCTCAGCGATGTGCGCCAGATCCTCAAACGGGCCGAAGTTGAGGTTGAAGAGTTAAAGAGCCTGCTGCAGCCTTCGGCGGCCGATAACGGTTATGGTCAGGGTTATCCCTCCTTCTCGCCGCTATTGGTGGAGTGGCTGCAAGACAGCTGGCTGCTGGCCTCTGCCGAGCTGCAACACGGCCAACTGCGCAGCGGCGTCATGCTGCTGGTGCTGCTGATGACTCCCCAGCGTTACCTGCCGGGCTCGGTGACCCGTTTGCTTGCCAACATCAATCGCGAGCTGCTGCGCCAGCAGTTCGACGAGTGGGTCAAGGAGTCTGCCGAGACACAAGTGACTGTTTCTGCCAACGGTACTTCTACTCAGGCTGCGCTGCCCGCCGATGCCAGCCTGCTGGCCCGCTTCACTGTCAACGTTACCGAACAGGCCCGTCAGGGAACCCTGGATCCGGTGCTCTGCCGGGATCACGAGATCGATCTGATGATCGACATCCTCTCCCGTCGCCGCAAAAACAACCCCATCGTGGTGGGGGAGGCGGGTGTCGGTAAAAGCGCGCTGATCGAAGGGTTGGCGCTGCGCATCGTCGCGGGCCAGGTGCCGGAAAAATTGCGCGATGTGGAGCTGATGACCCTGGATCTTGGCGCCATGCAGGCCGGAGCCTCGGTCAAGGGGGAGTTCGAGAAGCGTTTCAAGGGGGTGATGCAGGAGGTCAAGGACGCCGTGCGACCTGTCATCCTCTTTATCGATGAGGCCCACACCCTGATCGGGGCGGGCAATCAGGCGGGGGGGCTGGATGTCTCCAACCTCATCAAGCCTGCGCTGGCTCGTGGCGAGCTGCGCACCATCGCCGCTACCACCTGGGGTGAGTACAAGAAGTACGTGGAAAAAGATGCCGCCCTGTCGCGCCGTTTCCAGCTGGTGAAAGTGGGTGAGCCCAATGCCGATGAGGCTACGGTGATCCTGCGTGGCCTGCGCAGCATCTACGAAAAGGCCCACGGGGTGCTGATCGATGAGGAAGCGCTGCAAGCCGCCGCCCAGCTCTCCGCCCGTTACATCTCCGGTCGTCAACTGCCGGACAAGGCGATCGACGTACTCGATACCGCCTGTGCCCGGGTGGCCATCAACCTCACCACGCCACCGCGCGCGGTCAGCCATTTGCAAAACGAACTGCGCCAGCGTGAGCTGGAGATCCGTCAGCTGGAGCGCCAGAGCTTGATCGGTCTGGGTGACAACGATGAGCGACTCACAGAACTGAAAGCGGCCCAGCAGACCTGCCGTGACACTCTGCGTGAGCAGGAAGCACAGTGGCAGCAACAGCAGGGATTGGTGCATCGGATTGTCGAGCTGCGTGCCGCCCTGCTGGCCGATCAGCAGGATGAAATGCTGGCCAGAGAAGCGCTGGATCTCGCCGATGCGCCGCTCGATCCGCAAGCGGCTGCCGAGCAGCTGGCAGGTCTCGAGCGCGAGCTGGCCGAGCTGCAACAGGGTGAGGTACTGGTCTCTGCCCATGTAGACAAGACTCAGATCGCAGCGGTGATCGCCGAGTGGACCGGGGTGCCGCTTAATCGCATCTCCCAAGGGGAACTCGATGTAGTGACCCGTCTGCCGGAGTACCTTGGCGAGCTCATCAAGGGGCAGGATGTGGCGGTGGCCCATCTGCACAAGCACCTGCTGACCGCCCGCGCCGATTTGCGTCGTCCAGGCCGTCCGCTGGGCGCCTTCCTGCTGGTGGGGCCAAGCGGGGTCGGCAAGACCGAAACCGTGCTGCAGATTGCCGAGCTGATGTTTGGCGGTCGCCAGTATCTCACCACCATCAACATGTCCGAGTATCAGGAGAAGCACACCGTCTCCCGTCTGATCGGCTCGCCTCCCGGCTATGTCGGCTTTGGCGAGGGTGGCGTGCTGACCGAAGCCATTCGGCAGAAGCCCTACTCGGTGGTGCTGCTGGATGAGGTGGAGAAAGCCCATCCTGACGTGCTCAACCTCTTCTATCAGGCGTTCGACAAAGGCGAGCTGGCGGATGGGGAAGGGCGGATCATCGACTGCAAGAACGTGGTCTTCTTCCTCACCTCCAACCTTGGTTTCCAGACCATCGTCGATCATGCCGAGCAGCCTGATGACCTGCTGGATGCGCTCTATCCGGAGCTGGCTGCCTTCTTCAAACCGGCCCTGTTGGCGCGGATGGAGGTGATCCCCTACCTGCCGCTCGGTCACGACACCCTGGTGCAGATCGTCGGTGGCAAACTCAACCGGCTGGTCAAGCTGCTCAAGGAGCGTTTCGGTGCCGAGGTGGTGCTGGAGAGCGAGGTGGCCGAGGAGATCCTGTTGCGGGCGAACCGCAGCGAGAACGGCGCGCGGATGCTGGAGTCCGTCATTGATGGGGCCCTGCTGCCGCCGGTTTCCCTGCAACTGTTGCAGCGCCTCTCGGCCGGTGAGCCCATCAACCGGGTGCGCTTCTCGGTGGCCGATCACCAGTTTGTGGCCGAGGTGGAGGGCTGACCATGGAGCAAGCCCTCGCATTCGCCCTCGCGCTCACCTCGCAACGGGATGAACAACATCTCTGCCACTGGTGGAGCTCGACCCTCCATGCCAGCTTCCAGCCCAAAGGACTGCTGCTTGGCATGCTGGACGTGAGCGGCCGCCAGCTGGAGTGCAAAGGGTGGGTCAAGGGGCAGGAGGTTGCGCTGGCGCTGGCGGTGGATGATTTCTCTCATCCACTCGCCTATGTGCTGCACAAGGCGCAATCCCGCACCTGGGATTCCCTCCATGGCGGTGCCCGCATTGAGCACGCCGGTTTTCGCGCACTGCTGGCCAACCTTGGCCAGCAGTGCGGCCTGCACGCCTTTCCGCTCAATGATGGCAACGGCAAGCCGTTTGCCGTGCTGGCGATGATGGACAGTGGCGATGTGTTGCAGGAGTGGGCGGCTCGCCCCGAGCTGGCCAGTCTGGCGCAGGTCTTTTGCAACCAGCTCACCCTGATCCGCGATCTGGGGCGTAGCCGCCGGGATCAGAACGTGCTGCGCGACTCCCTGCGTCAGATCAAGGGCGAGGGGGAGCGCCAGCGCCAGCACGAGAAGTTGCTGGGGGATCAGCTGGTTGGCCAGTCGGCGGTGATCCGCGGCTTGCGCGAGCAGATCGCCCAGGCGGGCCAGCACAAGCTGACCGTGCTTATTCAGGGGGAGACCGGCAGTGGCAAGGAGGTGGTCGCCCGCTTGGTGCACCAGTGCTCCGAGCGCGCCGCCAAGCCGTTCGTCGCCATCAACTGTGCCGCCATCCCCGAGAATCTCATCGAAAGCGAGCTGTTCGGTTATCAGAAAGGGGCCTTCTCTGGTGCCCTCTCCAACAAGACCGGGCTGGTGGCGCAGGCCAATGGTGGCACCCTGTTTCTCGACGAAGTGGGCGATATGCCCGCCGCCATGCAGGCCAAGCTGCTACGGGTGCTGGAAACCCGCAGCTACCGGCCGCTTGGGGCAGAGCAGGAGTATCACTCCGATTTTCGCCTCATCGCCGCCACCCATCAGCCGCTGACCCGCCATGTGGAGGAGGGCCGATTCCGTGCCGACCTCTACCACCGTCTCTGCCAGTGTCTGCTGCTGATCGCCCCCTTGCGCGAGCATATCGAGGATGTGCCGCTGCTCTGCCAGCACTTCATGGCCCAGTTTGCCGCGCAGGATGACAAGGGACTGGCTGGCTTGCAGCGCAAGTTCCTCAAGCAACTGCAAAGTTACGACTTCCCCGGCAACGTGCGCGAACTGCGCAATCTGCTGGAGGTGGCCTGTGCTCACACCCGTCATGGTGAAGAGGTGGGGCTTGGCGCCTTGCCGCCGGAGCTGCGGGATCGGGTCTGTGCCGAGCTGCCCGATGCGCTGGATGATTACAACCATATCCGCGATCTGCGCCGGGCCATGCAGCAGTACGAGGCATCGGTGATTGAAGCGCGCCTGCGCTACTTTCAGGGCAATCGCATGCTGGTGGCTGAGAGCCTCAATATTCCCAAGCGCACCCTGGATCACAAGTGCCAGAAACTGGAGGTGAACTGATGAGCATCATGGGTTTGTTGCCCCTGCTGCTGGCGACCGGCAATGCGGTGCCTCCCCTCGATATGGCGGCGTGGCAAGCGTGTCGTCGCGAGCCATCCCCTCTGATCCGGCTCGCCTGCTATGACGCCCTTGGTAATGAGGCGACGTCATCAGGTAGCAAGGAGAGCACCAAGTCTCCGGCCTGGCTGGCGATAGCGGACCAAGAGCTGGCCCGAGTGCCGGATAGTTCACCCTTCCTGTTGCGACAGGATGAGGAGAGCGGCACGGCGGTATTGACCCGTCCGGCCCTGCGCGGTGCCACCCTGGCGATCGGTTGTGTCAACAGCATCACCCATATTCGCTTGCGGCTGGATGCGCCGTGGCGCGGGGAGAGTGTCGCGGTCGCGCTGGATGGACAAGCGACTCGCAGCAGTCAGAGCTGGTTTATCCGGGATCAGGGATGGCTGCTCGAATATGGCCGCGGCTTGCCCGCCATCGAGGAGCTAAAACGCTGGATCGGTCATCGTGAATTGCAGGTTCAGGCGGCCAACGGCACCTTGCTGCGGGTCGATCTCAGCGGCCTGAAAGAGGCGCTGATACCGGTGCGCCAACAGTGTCGCTGGTAGGGGGGAAGATGAGCTATCAACACCCCTGGTGTAGCCGTCTGCTCACCAGCTTGCCGGATGAACAGATCAAAGGGGCCGTGCTGGCCGATGAGCCTCGCTGGGACTATGTGGAGACCGAGCTGGTCAAGTTGGGCTCCCTTGCCCACAGCCAGGTCGATCTCAATGCGGTCGCCGAAGCCTGTCTGGGGTTGCTGGAGAGCCGCACCAAGGATATGCGGGTGCTGGCCCAACTGCTGCGCTGCCTGCAGCATCCCGCCAAGGCGACCCCGATGGGCGCTGCGCTGAGCTTGCTGGAAGCCTGGGTCAAGGCTTACTGGCTGTTGGCCTGGCCCGGGAATGCGACCCAGAAGCAGCGATTGATGGTGCAGATCATCAAGCGCTTCGAGGGGGCCCTGCCGAGGGTGAGCGAGAGCGCCTCGGCGGCGGAACTGGCGCAGTTGCTGGTGCAGGCAGAACAGCTGGAGGCCGTCTGGCTGGCCCAGTGCCCTGACAAGGGGGAACTTCTGGATCCTCTGGTGATGGGGTTGAAGCGGGCCCAGCGACAACAGGTTGCCCAGGCCCAGGCAGATGCCGGGGGTCAACCTGCAAGCAGCGCTGCTGCAGCCACCGCCAGTGTGAGTGGCATGGCGGGCTCCATGGTGCTCAGTGGCAGCAGCAAGGGCTCCGGGGTCGAGATTGATAGCTCCAACGATCGGGCATGGCGACAGACCCAGCTCAAGGTGGCGGAGCTGCTGATTGAGCGCCAGCCAGAGGTGGCTATCGGCTATCGGCTGCGTCGTCACGCCATCTGGGCCGGTATCACGACACCTCCCATGACTGCGCAGGGCAACAAGACCCAGCTTGCGCCCATGTCGGTTGACATGGTGGATGAATATCGCGCAGCCATGGGCACGCCAGATCTGGCGCTTTGGCAGCGCATCGAGCAGAGCCTGACGCTGGCCCCTTACTGGTTCGAGGGGCACAGGCTCTCGGCCGAGGTAGCCCAGAAGCTGGGATATGGCGCGGTGGCGCAGGCGATCATGGCGGAGCTGGATGCGTTTTTGCAGCGCCTGCCAGCGCTGCGGGATCTCACCTTCAGCGATGGTTCCCCGTTTCTCTCCCCCGAGTGCAGCCGCTGGTTGCAGCCTGCCAAGAGCAGTGGGGGCAGCAGCGGACAGGCCGAGCTGGCCGAGGAGGTCGCCTTGCGTCATGGGGAGCAGGGGATTGCCGCCGCGCTCGCCCTGCTTGATGAGCGGATGGCACAGATGAAAGAGCCAAGAGCCCGCTTCCATGCCTTGCTGGTGCAGGCGGAGTTGTTGGAGCAGGAAGGCATGGAGGCGCTTGCGCGCCAGCAATATCAACACTTGTGGCAAGAGGCAGACCGCCTCGGGTTGTCGCAGTGGGAGCCCGGGTTGGTCAGCCGCCTAGCCCCCTATGCCACCCATTTGCCGAAATAAGTGCCGAAATGAGTCATTGAGTCGGAGTTGGATCACATTTTATGTTCAAAACCATCTTTACCTTTCTGCGGCAACAGCTGCCGAAACTGAAACCCTCCTGGCCCCTGCTCGGTGTGGTGCTGTGGGTTGTCGCCCTGATCCTGGTGTGGTGGCTGGGGCCTCGCATCGAGATCCGTGATGCCAAGCCATTCGAGCCCTTGTGGGGGCGGGTGGTGTTTACCCTGCTCTGGCTCTGGTTGCTGCTGGGGGTACTCTCCTGGCGGGTATGGCGCAAGATGAAGCAGCTCAAGGCCGAGCGCCAGCATGAGGTGCTGCTGGAACAAGATCCGGTCAAAGGGCTCATCGACAAACAGGCGCAGTTCCTCAATCGTTGGTTGCAAGCCTTGAATGAACACCTTGGCAAGGGGGCGCTCTATGCCATGCCTTGGTATCTGGTGCTGGGTCTGCCCGGCAGCGGCAAGAGCAGCCTGATCCACCGTGCCAATCCGGCCAACAAGCTCAATCCCAGACTCGATACCGAACTGCGGGACGTGGCGCAAGGCCAGCTGGTCGATTGCTGGCTGGGGGAGCAAGCCGTGATGCTGGATCCGGCCGGCGCGCTGTTGTCACAAGCTGAGCCCGAGCTGGATCCGCAAGCTCGCAAACATGAGCGACTCTGGCTGCATCTGCTGAACTGGCTCAACGAGCACCGTCGTCGTCAGCCCCTCAATGGTCTGGTACTGACCGTTGATTTGGCATGGCTGTCCACGGCCAGCGTGGCCGAGCGCAAGGCGTATGCCCAGCTGATGCGTGCCCGGTTGCAAGAGGTGTCGGCCACCATGAATACCCGGCTGCCACTCTATGTCACCTTCACCAAACTCGATATGCTGCGCGGCTTTGATGTGGTCTATGAGCAGTTGGATAAAGAAGCCCGTGACGCCGTGCTGGGGGTAACCTTCAACCCCGGCAGCAGTCAGGGCAAATCCTGGCAGCAGGATCTGGCGCTGTTTTGGGATCAGTGGGTCGACAATCTCAACCGCAATCTGCCGGAGATGATGCTGGCCCGGCTCGATGCCGCCCAGCGCAACGCCCTCTTCTCGTTTGTTCGTCAATTGGCGGGTCTCAAGGATTATGTGACCAGCCTGCTCGATGAAACCCTGACCATTGAAGAGAGCAAACCACTGCTGGTGCGCGGCGTCTATATCAGCTCCGTTTATCAGCAAGGTGTCCCGTTCGATGCCTTTGCTCAGGCCGCTTCCCGGCGTTACAGCTTGCCCGAGCCGATTCACTCCGCCCTGCGCGGGGAGTCCAACACCTATTTTGTGCGCAAGTTGTTCTCTTCGATCATCTTCCCCGAGGCCCATCTGGCCGGAGAAAATCGGCTGCATACCCTCTATCGTCGTCGCCGGATGGCCATTGGCTTGAGTTGCCTGTCGCTCTTCTCTGCAGCCCTGATCTGTGGCTGGCACTACTTCTACCGGGTCAATGAGGAGGCGGGGCGCAATGTACTGACCAAGGCGCAAGCGTTCACCGAGACCAACGAGGTCGCTGACGAACATGCCTTCGGTGTCAGCCAGTTGCCACGTCTCAACCTTATTCGCGAGGCAACCCTCTCTTTTGGCAACTACCGCGAACGGATGCCGCTGGTGGCAGACCTTGGTCTCTATCAGGGGGATGAGATTGGCCCCTATGTGGAAGGCTCCTATCTGCAACTGCTGGGGCTGCGTTTCCTGCCTGCCCAGATGCAGGGACTGCTGGAGGATCTCAACCGTGCACCGGCTGGCAGCGAGGAGAAGCTCTCCATCCTGCGGGTGATGCGGATGCTCGATGACGCCTCCGGTCGCAACAAGGAGCTGGTGGAGCAGTACATGGCCAGCCGATGGCAGAAAGCGTTCCCGGGGCAGGGGGCGGTGCAGGAACAGTTGATGGGGCATCTTGACTATGCCCTCGATCACACCGACTGGCATGGTGCTCGCGCCGCTCGGGATCAGGCCGCCATCACGGCATTTGTGCCGTTCAAGGAGCCGGTGTATGGCGCCCAGCGTGAACTGGGCAAATTGCCCATGTATCAGCGGGTCTATCAGAATCTGGTGGTGAAGGCGGGTGATGTGTTGCCGCCGGATCTCAATGTCCGTGACGAGGTGGGCCCCACCTTCGACACCGTGTTTGCCCTGCGCAACGAGAGTGCTGGTCAGGTGCCGCGTTTGCTGACCTGGCCCGGGTTCAGTGATTTCTTCCTCAAACAGGACAAAGCGCTGATCGATCTCACCGCCATGGATGCCTGGGTGCTGGGCCAGCGCAAGCTGAGCCAGTTGAGCGAGGCGGATCGCAAGGAGATCACCCGTCAGGTCAACGATCGCTATGTCACTGATTACGTCAACCAGTGGCAAAAATTGCTGACCAATCTGGATGTGCAGACCCTTGCCAGCCCCGAGCAGGCGCTCGATGTGCTCTCTGCCATCACCGGCAACGACCAGCCATTCCAGCGGGTGCTCGCTGCGCTGGATGACAATACCCGTATTCGCAAGATCTCCGATGCGGAAGGAGATCCGGCGCAGGCGATCACTGCCCGGATCGGTCGCCCCTTTATGGCCACCAATGGCGTCTTGACTGGCCGTGGGGAACAGGGGCCGCTCATTTCGGAAGTGAACCAGAAGCTGATTGAGCTGCAGCACTATATGGAGCTGATCGTCAATGCCACCGAGCCGGGACAGTCAGCCCTCAAGGCGGTGCAACTGCGTTTGACCAACAAGTACGCCGATCCGGTCTTTGCATTGCAGCAATATGCTCGTGGGCTGCCCGAGCCGCTCAATCGCTGGGTGGGTCAACTGGCGGATCAGAGTTCGCAACTGGTGATTGATCTGGCGATGTCATCCCTCAATCAGGAGTGGCAGGCGAAGGTACTGGCACCGTTCAACAGCCAACTGGCGGATCGCTATCCGTTCAACCCGGGTTCTGCCAAGGATGTGCCGCTCTCCGAGATGGAGCGCTTCTTTGCCCCCGGTGGCACCCTGGACAGCTTCTATCAGGTCAACCTGAAACCCATGGTGGAGGGGGGCTTGATGGAGGGAGAACTGAGTTCACCCATTCAGGCGGAGCTGATCAAACAGCTGGATCGCGCTGCGCGGATCCGCCAGATCTTCTTCAGCCAGCAGGGCAATCTGGAGGTGCAATTTGCCCTCGAGCCCATCGAACTCACCGCCAACAAGCGGCGTAGTGTGCTCAACCTTGATGGCCAGTTGCTGGAGTATGCCCACGGCCGTCGCAACAAGATCCCGCTGGTGTGGCCAAACACCATGCGCGACGGGGCCGAGAGCAAGATAACCCTGGTACCGGCTGCCCGCGAACGTTCACCGCGCAGCGAGGGCTTTGTCGGTCCCTGGGCCATGTTCCGCCTGATGGACAAGGGGGAGCTGACTCAGGTCAACGAGGCCACCTTTGATGTGCGCTTCCCGGTGGATCAGGGTGCCATGACCTATCGGGTCTATACCGACAGCGCCCAGAACCCCTTCACCGGCGGCCTGTTCAGCCAGTTCAGCTTGCCTGAATCCCTCTATTGATCATGTTGGGGGGCGTCATGCCCCCCGCATTTTGGAATCCGATATGTCACAGAATCAACAAGGCCAGCAGGCATTGAAAGTGGGGCGTGACCCCAGAATGTTGCCTGAGTACGAGGCGCTGCGCGCCGAGATCAACAAGCTCAGCCACGCCTCCCGCCCCGAGGTGGATTGGGTCAGGATCCATCAGCTCGCCAGTCAAATCTTTGAAAAGCACGGGGTGGATCTGCAGACCGCCATCTACTTCACTCTGGCGCGCTCCCGCATTCAGGGGCTGAGCGGCTTTACCGAAGGGTGCGAGTTTCTCGCCAACCTGATCGTCACCCAGTGGGAGAGTTTCTGGCCACCGGTGCATCAGGAGCGGGCCCGCATCGAGATGCTCGACTGGTTTATTGCCCGCATCAGCGACGTGATCCGCCAGTACCAGATCAGCCACGAGGACAAGCGGTTGATCTACCGCTGCGAGCGGGCACTGCAACTCATCAGCGAGAAGTTGCACAACGCCGGTTTGAGCCGCATCCCCCGGGTCGAGAATCTGGTGCACTTTATCGAGGGGTACACCCATCTGTTTGACGAGACCGAGATCGTCATCGTCTCCGATGAGCCGGGCCTCAAGGATGAGCTGCAGATCCCACCGATGGTCTTCTTCAAATCCGACATGGAGAGCGACCACGGCGCCTCTGTCGGGGCAACCCCGCACCTGCCTCAGGGCAGTATCCTGGTGGGGCGTGAGAAGGGGCAGATGAAGCCGACCGTGCTCAAGATTGAGCAGCACCGCAAACAGCGGCCGGCCTGGTTCTGGTTTGGCTGTGGCCTGCTCACCTGCGCCTTGCCCATGATGGGATGGCTTGGCTGGCAACATCAGCAGCAGGAGAAGGTCATCGCGGCGCAACGGTTGCAACAACCCGCTGCAGCATTGCCGCAGGCCCTGAGTTATGACGACATTCGGCAGGCGCGCATCGTGTTGGGGGAGCAGACCCTGCAGGGGATGGAGAGCGAGCTGGTGTCGCGTTATCAGGCCCAACTGGATCGGCTGGAGCAGACCTCGCCCCTCTACTGGTACCGTTATGGCGAGGGGCTGCGCAATTCGCTGCAGATGCTCTATCCCGACTCGCTGGCGGTCAAGGCCCTCGACAAACAGTGGCAGACCGCGCTGGCCGGCCAGCAGGGGGATCTCAACCGGGTTCCGACCTATCTGGAGGCGCGCGCCGGGGTCGATGCCCTGATCGATCAGCTGCTGGAGCTGGAGCGTCAGCGCAAGACGGTCACGATTTCCTACCTCAAGTCTCAGCTCTACGAGGTACAGAAGAACCTGATGCAGGAGATCCCGTTCAGCTTGCGCCTGAGCGAACTGGAGGCGCGAAAAGCGTCGCAGGAGCCTATTACGGCTGCCGAGCTGAAAGGGATAGAGAGTGACTTGAAAGCACTCAACATCCGGCTTTACCAACTGCAACAGGGACTATCTGGTAGCTGATTGCTCTGTTATGCGCAACCAGTTGCGCATACTCCAGATGGTTGCACTGCAGATGCAATGTTTGGCAGGGGGATTGCCCAGTTTGCGCAATCCCTTGCGAATGGATAACTCTATCATCTATCGAAAGAGGTTAACCATTTGATTTTATTTGGCTAATTTCGCCAGCGCTGAATGGCATAGCCTGTGCTGCGGCCTGTTCTGTTTATCCGCTGTTTATCAAAGTCGCCTGTGCCTAGTGCGTTCCACCGGGCACAGGGGCAGAGGGATGATGTCTGTGCGTCTCCCCACTCATATGGAGAATGACTATGTGCCCCGCTATCGCACTGCTCGGTGACATCGGCACCGACCACGATGGCTTTCCACCGACCCCGGTGATAGCTGCCAGTCCCGACGTGTTCCTCGATGGCAAGCCTGTGGCTCGTCAAGGTGATCCACTGGCGCCCCATGACAAGCCCAACAACCCGCCGCACCCACGGGCCATTGCCAGTGGTGTTGGCTCTGTGCTGGTGAATGGCAAACCCATCGCCGTCACCGGCACGGCAGTGGATTGTGGTGGCGTGGTGATTGGTTCCGGTAGCGGACAGGCAGGATAAGGAACAGAGTCATGGCGCAAAGCACAGGATTACAATTTACCGTCAAGGTGGGGGCGTTGCCCGAGAGCACCTTCGTGGTAGCCAGTTTTCAGCTGGATGAGGGGCTGAACCGGCCGTTCAACCTGCAGCTGGAGTTGGCCAGCAGCCAGCCCGATGTCGACTTTGGCGCCGTGCTGGACCAGCCATGCGAGCTGATGGTGTGGTACAACGGCGAGCTGCAACGCCGGGTGTGCGGGGTTGTGAGCGAGTTTGCCCAAGGGGACAGCGGCTTTCGCCGCACCCGTTACAGCATTGAGGTGAAACCCGCCCTGTGGCGGCTGGGGCTGCGCCAGAACTCCCGCATTTTTCAGGCGCAAAAGCCCGATGAAATCCTCAGTATCCTGCTGCAAGAGCATAGCATTACCGATTACGCCTTTGCCCTGAAAAACGAGCACGCCCAGCGCGAATACTGCGTGCAGTACCGCGAGACCGACCTCGACTTCCTCAATCGCCTCGCAGCCGAAGAGGGGCTGTTCTACTTCCACGAGTTTGAAGCAGGCAAGCACCGCATCGTCTTTGCTGACGATGCGGCAGCCCTGACCGCGGGCCCCGAGCTCTTCTTCAACCTCGGCAACCGCTCGCTGGAGCAGGGCCCCTATGTGCGCCAGTTCCACTACCGCGAGGCGGTGCGCCCCTCGGATGTAGAGCTGAAAGACTACAGTTTCAAGACGCCGGCTTATGGCCTCTCCCACAAAAAGCAGGGAGCAGAGCTTGAGCACCAGCGCGACACCTACCAGCACTTCGACTACCCGGGCCGCTACAAGCTGGACCCGAGCGGCAAGGCGTTTGCCCAGCATCGGCTCGATGCGTTGCGCAATGACGCGGTGGCGGGCAGCGGCAAATCCAACAGCGCGGCGCTCTTGCCGGGTCAGCACTTCTCACTCACCGAACACCCCAATGGCAGCCTCAACACTGACTGGCAAATCGTCCATGTCCGCCACACCGGTGAACAACCGCAAGCGCTGGAAGAAGAGGGGGGCAGCGGCCCGACCGTCTACCACAACGAATTTGGCGTGGTGAAAGCAAGTATCACCTGGCGAGCCCGTATCGGCAGCCCCGAGGCACCTCACAAGCCGATGGTGGACGGCCCGCAAATCGCCATAGTGGTGGGCCCCGATGGCGAGGAGATTTACTGCGATGAGCATGGCCGGGTGAAGCTGCAGTTCCCGTGGGACCGTTATGGCAGCTCCAACGACCAGAGCTCCTGCTGGGTGCGGGTGAGCCAGGGTTGGGCCGGTGGCCAATATGGCATGATGGCGATTCCGCGCATCGGCCATGAGGTTATCGTCTCGTTCCTCGAAGGTGACCCCGACCAGCCTATCGTGACCGGGCGCACCTATCACGCCACCAACCGGCCGCCGTATGAGCTGCCCGCCAACAAGACCCGCACCGTGCTGCGCACCGAAACTCACCAGGGCGAGGGCTTTAACGAGCTGCGTTTTGAAGACCAGGCGGGGCAGGAAGAGATTTACATCCACGGTCAGAAAGACCTGAATGTGCTGATAGAGAACGATGCCGCTTGGCACATCAAGCACGACCAGCACACCGATATCGACAATGAGCGGGTAACCCGCATCAAGGCCAACGACCACCTGACGGTTGAAGGGGAGAAGCGTGACCAGATCAAGGCGGACTATTCGCTGACGGTGGATGCCTCCATGCACCAGAAGCTGGGGCAGTCATTTCTGGTTGATGCAGGCAGTGAAGTGCACCACAAAGCGGGGATGAAAATCGTGATGGAGGCGGGCGCCGAACTGACCCTGAAAGTCGGCGGCAGCTTTGTGAAGATTGATGCCGGTGGTGTCACCCTCTCTGGCGGCTCTATCAAGATGAACTCTGGCGGTAGTCCCGGCTCTGGCTCTGGCTGGGGCGGGCAGATGCCAATACAACCTGATGATGTGGAGGTGGTCTCCCCACCGCCTCCGGTCGACCCGGTGCGCCAGATTGCGACTCTGAAATCGGCCGAGCCAGTCTGCGAGATATGTGAGCAGCTGGCCAAGGAGGGCAAGTAATGGGATTGCCCGAGTTTGAGCTGACGCCCGGTGAGCGGCTCTATTTGCTGCTCGATGGCGGGCAGATCCCTGAGCTTGAGCGCCAACTCTTTGAGGTCAGCGACAGCCCGGCCTATCAGCCGCTCTATCTCTATGCCCCCTGGGATAGCCTGCGGGAGGTCTCCCCCTGCCTGGTGGAAGCCTCAGCAGCACTGCTTGAGTGGTTTAAAGGGCTGCCTGCCAATACCGGATGGCTGCTTGCCTCGCCGCTGGCGTTATTGCCCCTGGCGGACCAGCTACGTCAGCTTATCGAGGTCGATAGTCCCTATGGCAGTCGCATCTTGCTCAAGCTGGCAGCCCCCGAAACCATGGCCTGCCTGATGGTAGATGCCGACCCCTGGCTGTGGCGGGGGATAACGCAAGTCTGGCTGCCACCCCGCACAGGTTGGCATCATTGGCTGGTTAAAGAGACGCTGGTCGACCCCATCGGTGATAAGTGCAGGCTCACAGACAGCCAATGGGCCCGGCTTGGTGAGGTGAGCTGGCAAAACCAGTTAGAGGCAACTTATCACCATATGCAGGCGTGGTTTCCCGCCCGACTATCTGCACAGCGTGACCCACAAGGGTGGATTGCCCACTGGGCAAAACAGGCCTATCAACTGGGATTTCAGACCGAGCGCGATCTGCTGCTGTTTTTCAATGTGCTGGGATTTGTCGGTGAGGGATGGTGGGAGGGCGATGACTATCCGACCCTAACCAAGTATCTCACCGCTCCTTCGGCACAAACCCCGTCACAACGTGTGGAACTGGCGGCCAGCTGGGCTGAGCAGCACGCATTACCACAGGAGTTAAGCTAAATGGGCCAACAAAACCAAGCCAAGGGTGGTCCCAATCAGGTGGCCATGGCGGCCAGCCCCAAGGATTGCAAAAGTCCGGTTGGCACTTGCCCTTTTAAAAACAAAGAGATTGCCCTGGTACCGGTGCGCTATGCCCTTGATGAAGTATTTGAAGCGCCAGCAAAACAGCCGCACCCTCTGCCTGCCAAGTACTTCAAAGGCCCCCTGGCGCTTAAGGCCAATCCCTACACCCTGCGCCAGCTGCGCGATGGCTGGCTCTATGTATTTGATGAAACAGCGAAAGAGCTGGACGAATACGAGGTCAAGGGCAGCCAGTTTATTCATGCCAGCAAGGGGAGCAAAGGACATTTGCTCTATCCGGCCAACCACAAGGTGGCGATGGCCTTCTCCCATCGACGCTGGACCGAGCGGCTGAAAAAGGAGTACTGCGAGCAGAACAGCCTGCGCAGCAAAGGGATGCGCTCGTTCAAGCTGCTCTCGCTGGCGAGCAAGATGGGCGGTACCCATGCGGGATTACTCGATGTGCTCTCAAGCCACGTGGCCGACATGGGCTTGCCCAACGAGGGATTCGTCGACAGCTGCGCCCCCCTCAAGGCCCCCGAGGGGGTTGAACCCGGCAAGCTGTGGCACGACAAACCGGCAGGCTCACCGGCGGCCAGCAAGGCCGGTATGCCGGATTTGAAGAGTGCATTGGTCGTCGCACTCGACGACCTTATCTCGGATATGCACGATGTAACGATGCGTCTGTGCGATATCGCTATTCGCCATGAGCAGCCCTTTAATGACGATGACACTCGCCACCGCTGGACCATGGCCGGTATCACCGAGATGCTGGCACTACCCCCACTCGATGAGGGCAGCCTGCCACCATCGGCCAAGGGTGACCGTCTGGCGACCTTCAAGCTCAAGAAGCAGCTGCAGTCATACCTGGTTGCCAAGCATGACTACAAAGAGCGGCAGGGGAGCGGTAATCACTACATTGACCTCGGTGCCGAGCAGCGCCTGATGACGCAGCATGCCCAGCTCAAGCAGCTGGGCCTCAACCCCGACCCGTGGGCCAACTGGCCTGGGGTGCGCTTTGATGACGAGGTGAACTGGTCTGGGCTGGAAGGGATGATTCAGCAATACGCGCAAGGGGTGGATGCCTTGCGCCCGCGCTGGCTGGCTACTTATGACGATGCCCTGCAGCTACTGCAGGCGTTACCGACCTCCCCTTTGCTGTTGGGGCTTGATAGCCAGACGGAGGATACCCAGACCCTGCTACTGGCCAGCAGTGGCCAGTGGCTCTTTAGCCTGTTTTTTGCCCCCGACACCAAGCGGGGTGAGCAGTTGACCAAGGCATTGAAAAAGGGGGCGCTGCCCGCGCTGGCACACTACGGCTTTGATATCGAGGTTAAAAAAGAGCTCGAGAACAATCCCGGCTGGATTGGGGTGGGCAATATCACCGGTGTCGCCAACGCGCTGGCAGGGTTGGAAGCAATAGCCAGTAACCATCTTCTGAGCGATAGCAAGCTGTTTGGCGGGCTCCATGAGGGCGCCAAGGCGACCATGAGCGCCCTCAAAGGGGCCATCGCCGGGGTGGCCATCAAACCATGGCAACAGCTCAGCGAGTTGCTGCATCCCCATCTGCTCAGCGGTGAAAAACTGGGCCGCACCCTGAGCTTGGTGGTGCTGGAATCCATTCACACCGGCCAGCAGGTGCGCATCAACGCCGCATTTGTGGACGAGAGCAAGGCCTTTGTGGCTCAGGTGCAGGGCAACCTGCTGGGCAAGTTGGCGGCAACGCCCGGCAACAAGATAACAGAGGGCCACCTTGGCCGGATGAAGGCGGCAGGTGCCGAGTTGTCGCAGCTGAAATGGCCCCGTCCGCTGTTGCTGGAAGGCGGTTTGCAGCAGGATTTTGAGCGCAAGATGGCCAGCTACCTAAAATTGCAGCGGCAAGGGGCCAAAGGGGCACAAGCGGCGGCCAAGGTGTGGCAAGAGTGGGGCAACTTTGGCGGGCTGGCAGCCCTGCTCAACATCGCCAACCTGACGGTGGCGCTGCAAGGGTATGACGAGAACGCCCGCAAACTGCAGGGCAACCCCGCTGCCCAGCTGGAGCTGAGCCGTAACCTGGCCTACACCGCCGCCTGGACAGGCAGCGCCATGGTGGCCATCAAGCAAGGGCAGGTGGTGGTGCCATCAGAGCTGCTTGGCCTTCGCTTATCGGAGGCTATGAAAGATAACCCCGCCCTGGTGCACCGCTTTGCGCTCACCACCGGCTGGATGACCGGGCTGGGGCTGCTGGCGGCGGGGCTGGAGGCGTGGGAGACATGGCAAAAGCTCGGGGATAATACCAATGCTGATATGGAGCAATTTGGCTATTGGCTGAAGTTGGGTGGTTTGGCTGCTCAAGGTGCTCCGGTCTTTGTCTCTATGGTTTGGTTACGGCTTGGAGCAGAAATAGTCACTATCTGGGCACCCTGGATGGTCGCCGCTATCGGTATCGGTACCCTGCTCTATCTGGCCACCACCGTGATACTGGCCCGCTATAGCCGTCTACCTGTCGAGCGTTGGTTGTTGCAATCTACCTGGGGTAACAAACCAGCAGGGTGGAACCCGGTATACGAGCTGACGCAGTACGAGTGGCTTAGCAGTCAACCCACTGTCAGCCTCAAGGACCGCCAGCTTGAGGTCGGGTTACCCGGTTATATCAACACTGTTGCCGTCGAATTGGCGGTGCGCCGCTTTAAGGTGCCAAGTACCCTGCATCGGGAAGCTGCCATGGCGGGCGGGTTGGGAGGGCCCGAAGCGCTCGACGTTCGTGTCGCCAGCGCAACCCGTGAGCAGCTGGTGCTGGATATGGGCAAGGTGTGGCTGACCGATGTCGATGAGCTGGTTGTCTGTATTATCTACCCGGGTCATGAGAGCCTGAGTGGTGAGGCGCAGCGCTTTGTGGCCAGAGGAACCTTCAGCCGAGGGGTGATATTGACCGCAGAATCTGATATCACACTGCCAGTGACAGGCACCATCATAGGGTTGCAATAACATGAGTGAAACAACAGAACAGCCGCAAAACGTAGAGGCTGATGGCGTCAACCACTACTACAGCGAGCAATATCTTAAATTGCAAAAGGAGCCGGTTTTGTATGAGTGGGAAATTGAACGACAGCGTCGAGATGTTTGGTTGGTGTCTGGTATTGTCGGTGGTGTATTTATTTTGATGTGGCTATGTACATCACTATCAGCTGATAGAGGTGGTTTTTTTTCTGGGAATATATTTTTCTTAGTTATTGGGGTTGTTACTGCACTTCAAAATCGCTATTTGTTCGCCCCCAATCAGCTCTATCACTATCGAATGACCGCCAAGGGGATCTACTACACCCAGCAGGACAAGATCCCGGAAGTGGCTTACACCATTGCTCGCGGCATCGGTGGTTTGTTGATTGTGGGTAGCATTATTGCTGTCGGCTTGGTGGGCCCACTGGCACTGGCCGGAGCGGGTGCTGGTGCATTTCTGGCCTTTAAAATCACCAATATGAAGCCAAAAATAAATCATTTTGGACGTTATTTTTACTCTGGTGATGGCACGTTTTCTACATTTAGGCCTGGGTACTCAATAAAAATTGAAAGCATCCCTTTTAAAGTTCAAAATTTCTGTGTTGTACATTGTATGCCTGAAAATTTTGAGGCAATTTATGCGTTTATGAAAAAGCAACTTCCTCAATTTGATGAGATGGAAGTGTTAAGCCGCAAAGAGTTCGGTTATTAAGTCATGGGGCAGAGAGACTGTAATTCAGTTTCTTAGCCCTTTGATTGACCAATAACGGTGCAATTTGCAATAGCTCCTGTTTTATTCTCCTTTTTTCACTCTGCGAACCCAAATTTTTATGACCCATCGAGCCCTATGGCTGGCACTGACCGCCAGCATCTTAACCGCCTGCTCTGCCACTGCGCCACGCACTGATGCCGAGCTATCCCAAGCCGCAAAGCAGGGGGATGGCCGCGCCCAGTATGAGTTGGCCAGACGGCTGGCGAGCCAGCCCGATTACCCCAATGCCATGCACTGGATGCAGCAGGCCGCCGATCAGTCT